>NZ_CP133265.1:3468750-3770937 GCF_030915505.1 Neobacillus sp. OS1-2 | reverse complement strand
GTTCTTTTAGCCCAAGCTCAGTTTCCTTCTCTTTTTCTATTTTTGTTTTGATTTCCTGTAATTTCATTTTCAGTGAAAGAAGTGCGTTTTGTTCCTGTGTAAAAGCCTTTTCGATTTCACTCGAAAGCTCACTTGATAAAAACCTGTCGATTTCTTTTAAAATACGACGTAAAGATGTTTCCGTCTTTTCAAGTTCAATCAGAGTACCTTTCTTTTCTTCGATTTGCTTTGTAATCCTTATTTTCCAGCTGGTAAATTGATTTTTATCACTTAATAGTTCTTTCTCGGTTCCATTAATAATCACAAAGGAGGGTTGGTGTTTTTCGCTGTTCATTTCTTCACGCAAGAAAATCGGAACAGGACTTTTAAACATTCTACTTGATAGAACCTGCTGATTAATTTTTTGCCATTGCTGTCCATTTACAACCAATCCGTATGGAAGAAGCGGATTGATCAATAGGGATTTCACCATTTCCTCAGTACTTAATGATTGAAGAAATTGTGTTCCATAAAACACATCAATCCCAGTCTTTTCATCGATCCATTCCTTTAATTCTTTCACATCTTTATTAGCGACCCAGAAAGGCTCATCATTTAAGGAATGGTCGAGTTGCGTTTCCCATAGTTCTTTTTTTATCTGTTCAGCTTGTTGAAGGTTATTGGCCAGTATTTCTTCTATTTGTAAGCTATACTTCGATAAGAGTGAATGAGTTAATGGCACTGTGACATCCTCAATTAAACCAAGAAGCCGATCCACAAGTTTTGCCTCTTTTTGCTTTTGCACATCATTGGCTGCCTTTAATTCTTCACATTTTTCTTCTGAAAACTGAATAGATTTGCCGAGGGTACCATGTGTAGTGGCAAGTTGGTTTTGCTTTTCACTTGATTCTTTGTCTTTTGCTTGCAGCTCTATTACCATTGCCTTTTTATCTTCAATTTGTTTAATAAAATTCTCGATTAAACCCTTTAAATCATAAGTTAAGCGATCGCCAAATTCTTGGATGAGTGCTGCTTCCTTAGACTCAAAGGTATGTATTTGTGTATAAAGGAAATCAATTTCAGAACCAAGCTTTGCCATGTCTTTTGTCTTTTTTTTATCCTGCTCCGACAGCTCCATTGCTTTTTTATTTAAGAACTTTTGATACCCAAGGTACTGTTTCATACCTTCTTGTATCGATAAATAGGCTTGTTCCCATTGCTTTCTAGCTTCTTGTTTAATTTCATCTATTCTTTGATTCACATGCTCTAAGCCGCTATTCTGTTCTAATGTCGCAATCTGTTGTGAAAGAGCACGAATACTTTGTTCGTATTCACTCCACTCTTTTACTAAAACGACAAAGGCAAGCTGTTCTTTTCGTTCCTGTTTTTCTTTAACGATCGCTAGTAGGGAAGTATGTTTTTCCCTTTCTTCCCCTAATTTTTTATCCCAATTCATGACCTCTCTATGTGCCATTGCATATTCTAAATTATCTTTTTGATAACGTAAATCTGCTTGCCTTGTCGTTAATTTCTCCATGTCCTTCTCTATTGAAAGCAGCGTTTCTTCTTCCGATTGCTTCAAATGCTCTAAAGCACCAAGTAGTTGTCTTCCTGTCAGTATACTTGCAAGAGCCATTTCTTTATGTTCAATTCCTTTAGTTAAGTGCTCCTCAAATGGGACAATGTCTTCTAAAAACTCTTTATGCGCTTGCTCTCTTTTTAAGAGAACAGGTAGATCCTTCGCAATACTTGCCTGGCTTTTAAAAATTTCCACGAGATCGTCCTTGTGATGTTCAGTACGATGTAAGACTTGACTCACAGTCGGTATGATTCGTTTTTGGAACAGGGAATGATCATCCTCTGCACCCTCAAAGTATTTCCCCACACCGCCTTCGTCCTTATTAATATCCTTCATAATATCCCAGTCTTTACGATTAATTCCGTAAGTATCAAGAATGCGATAGTGCTTCTTCGTATCTCGGTAAACATCAAAACCATTCCATTTTAAATAGTCCTTCAAACCCTCTGCTTCGGCAACCTCACCATTTTCGTAGAGTGGAATATGCTCAAGGGCTGCCTCTTCTTTCCGATCAAATTCCCTTGTATAAAAGGTAATGTTTGGGAGTATCTTCGCTTCCTGTTCCAATGTTCTTCCTTCATTCCCACTATCATCACTCATGGAAATCCGCTGTTCGGCTGAGAACATCCCTCCGGTTATCAAATGCCTGCGATCCGCACCGTCTAATTCCCACTGAATAAGAACATGAAAGGTATAGGGAATAAATTGCTCTTTATTATTAAAGAAGAATTGCTGATAATAACGATTGTTTTGTTTTCCCCACGAAGTTCCTGGTTTAAGTATTTGGAAAATGGTTTGAAGGAATACACCCTTCCCGCCTCCATTCATCATCGCAATGAGGCCATTTGTTGATGTCTTTTCGTTATGGAAATTAAACGTGGTATCTTTATACTGCTTTTGCATGCCATCATACTTTAGGCCGACAATTCTAATTCGATGGATTTTCGGCATGCATATCCTCCTCTGTTGTCATTATTTTTTTAAAAACTTCATAACGGTCATAATCATGATATAGGTATTCAATACGCTCAAACAGCTCCGTTTTTGGAATCACCCTTGGAATATCGTCGCGGTCAAGGATGACAATCAGCCCCTCCGTCTCTAATAACCGCATGGCGCCCGCGATTAAACCAATTCTGGTTCGTCTATTGCCTTTTTTTAATCCGTAATCCTCTGTGTCAACCTCCATGTATTTCCATGTGGTCACCACTTCCTTCATATCAATTCGTTCTTCTTCTCCAAAAGTCGGTTTTGTTTTTAGAATGCTATCCCATTTCATTATTAGGTCGTTGACATGCCGTTCTAATGCATAGTAGCTAATCCCTTCCCGCTTTGTACGGATTTTTGCAGCCTGATTTTGATCGATAGCTGCTAAAAAGGCCATTAAGACAACGCTAATCAGATGAAAGTGTTTTTTCGTTTCAACCTGCCGATGCTTTTCCTTCAAATGGGTAAAATTCGTAGCAAACACGGATCCCGTTGGCTGGACCACTAAGTGGATCCGTTTAGGCGATTCAATGATATATGTACCTGATTCATCAGCTAATAAAAGAACGGTCTGTCTCACTTCCGGATCAAAATAAGTCTGAAAGTGCTCACTACTATCATCGATAACTTTATCTTTTAATAATGTAAAATAGACGGCCGATGCTCTTTTGACACTTTCTGCATTCATCAATTTTCCTCCTTTACACAGATTTTGAAAGGGGTCATTTTCATTTGATACCATAGAAAAGGCTCCGCCCGATGGTCAAACATGGTATAAATCTTCAAGCCTTCAAACAGTTCAAATTGTGGATATTCCTTCATTAGTTTATAAAGAAGAATTTCCCTTTCATCGCTTAATGTCTCTACCTTTCGGTGCAGCACTTGAACCTTTAGCGGCTTTTTATCGAACATCATCCACAAATCTATTGTTTCAGATTCTTCAAACCATAAATCCTGCACCTCTAATGGCAAAGACTTTAAATCCGACAACGAAAACTCTTTGTTTGTTTGTAAAAATTGAAATACATAACTCCATGCCTTCATTACTGAATCCCAGTTGGTCACATGCTGACGAGTCATGCTTTCTTCAGCCTCATCCTCTATTACAGCTTCCGTTTCTTGTTTTTCATCGAATTCTTGTTCGCCCCAAACCCAATCAAGTGGCAAAATAAATTCATTCTTCGGTGAAAATAACGATGAAAGGACACTCTCTATGTCCATAAAACGATGAACACCTTCCTTCATGAACCAATTTTCATAAATATGCTCACGAAAAGATACCAAACTGTTTTCCCAAAACAACGAAGGGTTTTCCGCCTTTAATTTCATCTCATAGGAAATATTTTGAATGACAAGCTTCGCAAATCGATCATGCAATTGCCTTGTATGGCCAATTTTTTCTTGGAGAAGAATCAATTCTTTCTGTATATAATCATCTTCTTCATTCCTTCGTTTCGTCTTGTCTATCATACTAGTAATCGTACGGAAATGATTTTTTTCTTCTTCGAATTGCTTTTCAATTTCAACCCGATTATCGGCCCTCTGCCATTCCTCTTCCATCAATAAGATTTTGGGATTGTTGACCATTTCCTTTTGATAAGTGAATTCATTTGCCATTAAGCGGTTTACACGTGAAACGAGGTGATCGAGGTTTCTTGTTGCCTTGCGAAAATTACCGTTTTTTATCAGTTGCATACTATAAAGTTGTTCAATCGTAATGGAGAATTCCTCAGCCATTTCCCTGCTCATGAAAATCATTTCCTGAGCAACATCAGTGAGTTTATAAACAATGGAACCGCCAATCTCTAAATTCGTATATAATTCATCCATTGTGACATACCGAAAGACCTGAGTTTCCCATGTTTGTCTTATTTCATCGTAATATAAGGATTCAAACGGTTTACTATACTCCTCTTTCCCCTGATACAGGAGTCCACTTGTAATCCGTTCAATTTGCTTCTCGTCTGCTAAAAGCTTCATTTGTTTAATCGAGTCTTCTACTATATATTTGATATCTGATTTGCGTCTGCTATCATCATCATTTAACTCTTTATAAAAGATAGTAAGGAGCACTTGCATGAGAATGGTTTGGATATGCGGCTTCAGTTCACCTACTTCCATTCCCCTCCCAAGCTCAAACAGTGGATTTAATCGTTGCAGACGCTTGCCAAACCCTTCCCATGATTCGTTCACTGCCATCTCCTCCATGTTTCTATTGTTAAAACTTCTTGAGGGATTCGCTTATTATCCTGCCATAATTGCCATAATAGTGCTTGCTCATCTTCCGTAAACCACTGAAAGAATGCATCACGATATTTAAGATTTGATGTTTGACCTTGTTTCTGATCATTCTTTTGCTCTAGGCAGTCCAGCATTTTTCGATAAATTTTTAAGGCAGGCTGTATACAGCATTCCGGGTATTTTTCTATGAGCCTAATGAAAATCCCGTATCCTGCGGCATCTAAATCACCAGTATAATAGAATAGATAGGGTTTCGGTGGAAACATTCGAAAGAAAAAGGAAAAGCTTCGTTCAATTTTTGTTCCTTCACCATAAATAATCAGTTCTGGTTCATAATCGAGTTCATTTGCTTCTACTAACTTAATGGAAGTATGGAAGAATGATAGATTCTCGACAATCAGTACCCTTTGAATATCTTTTATTTCTTTCCCTTGTTTCATCCAAAATACAAAAGGCTCCCCGTAATTCACTATTTTTAGCTGCTCATCTGATACGCCAATTCTGGCTAAAAATCCTTTTCCATCGGGAAAGTTATCACTGTCTAGTAAAAATTTTTCATGTCCGAATAGCTCCAGGCTTCTTTCTTCGAATGAAACAGGTTCCCGTCCATGACTGGTCTTTAGAAACGTATAGACATGCTGGACTCGATTCCATTCATCCTCCGTTTGCCATTCGGGATGCCGTTCATAAAAGGAAAAATCAAACTGATCCCTTAATTTCATCATCTCAAGACGATTCCATTTGTCTTTCTCTGTCTTTATATTTATCCAGTAATAAAGGGGCAGCGCTGGTGTTTTTCCATTATATTGATTATTTTGAATCGGACTCAGTTGTCCTTCCGCCTGCAATGTTTCAATGGCACGATAAAATAAGGAATATCCATCCATTTCAAAATAATCATCCAAAAGCCTGCGTAACTGAATTTCTAAATCGTTACTATTTATTTTCCTCTTTTGGTTAGGGTGTTGAATATCAGCAATAAACCCTCTCACCCGAGCTTCAATGACATCGATTGTCTTCACCTACTTTAATCTACTAAGTATCAAAGGAGTCTATTTCGACTCCTACTATCAAATTTCGACATCCTTTTATTATAAACTAGTTGCGTAATGGTTGGTAAATGAAATTTTCTTGAGATAATGATTGGCTGCAAAATAAATAGGTGCCCTCCCCTCCTAAAGTCACCCCGATGAAGAATGGGATTTCATTCGAATTTCGTAGGAGCTGAAGACTTTTCCGTATAAATAAGCAAAACTGAATTGTAAACCGGAAGCAATATAAAAAGGCAGGGCCAGTGAACCCAAACCAATAAGATAGCCGGTGAAATACGGCCCAATTGATATGGGCAGCCTTATTGAAAAGATATTGATGCTTGATGCGAAACCACGGCGCATGTCACGAGTCAAACTCACACTCAACGCTTGCTGTGCCCCTTGTGTACCTCTGTTTAAAGCCGTTCGTATAATATACAAGACCGAAACTAATGCATAGGACGATAGTAAGGGCATCAAAATCAAAAGCAGGCTTGCAATGAAACGAACCAGCACAATGGACCTTATTGTCCCGTGTTTGTTGGATAATCTTGCTTGTATGACCGAGGTAACACCTGTCGCGAAAAAAGTGACAGCCAATGTGCCTCCAATCTGTATACTGCTTACCCCGAATTTAGCCGAAAACCAATAAGACATCATCGGACCCGTAAGCCCAATCGCAATCCCGTTTAGGATGTTTATGGCTGCGAGCTTTAAGACCGCAGAATTTTCTTCGCGCAGGATTCTCTTTTCCTGATTTCCTGACTCCGCTTTTATATATCCTGGTTGTTTCTCAATTTTTCCTTCCTGAATGGTTAAAATAATTGATGCGGTCACAAAGGATAAAACGAAGATAAAGAAGAAGATAGGGCGATAGGAAGAATCACCTGAGAAGTTATGATTCCATACAGCTGTGATTCCCGCCAGCACTGCACCTGCCGCCATTCCGAAAAAGCTAAGAGCATTATTCAGACTATATACCTTTCCACGCTCTATTTTTGGGATAAAGGCCGCCAGCCAAGCCTGCTCCGCCGGGGCACAAGGACTCGGAGAACCAGCGTCCGCTTTCCCAAAACCTGAAAGGGTGATGGCAATAAATAACAAAATAGTATTTGTAGATAATATCCCTATCATCGCACATCCGGCTGTTAATAGTTCAGAAAAAAGGATAAAGGGTTTTCTCCCCAGGCGATCGCTATAAATACCTATGACTGGGCCTAGTCCTACACCTAGCAAACCTCCGGCAGCAAGCACACTTCCAATCGCCGCTGTGCTCCAACTCAGTGCAGCAAGGTATAGAGACAAATCAACAACTAGCATGCCTTGTCCAATACTTCGAATAGCATTGACCAGCATAAGTTTTTTAGCCGCCGGATGAATTTGTCCGGCTCCTTCTTCATCGTTCTTACCATACACAAACTTCAACTTTATCACTTCTTTTCTATTTTTCTTCCATCATTTTAAATAATTACGGGGAAATATCGGTAAACTATTGGTTATTTACTCTACTAAAAGAGTTCCAAATTCTCCTGTCATTTATTCACATCCATTACGGTTTACCTATAAAGGAAACAACACAATGGGTGCATTATGTCTTTAGAAAACAGAAACCCAAATAGTGGATACAGCATAAGTTGTTTAAAATGGTGATGTTCGAAGCAGAATAATCCGAAAGGATCTGGCTGAACGATGAAAAACGAGGATAGTTTATTAGAGAGGGAAGGAAGCGACATGGTTAAGCATCCAAACAAATGGAAGGAATTCATACAAAATATTAAACAAAATATCTATATTCTGTATCTTGCATACCGTCATCCGAAAACACCATGGTATGCTAAAGCATTTTCATTAGTGATTGTTGCCTATGCGTTAAGCCCCCTAGACCTTATTCCAGATTTCATTCCCGTATTAGGTTATTTGGATGAAGTTATTCTGCTTCCCTTGGGGATATTAGGAGTATTCACTCTGATACCGAACCTAGTATTGCAAGAATGCAGGGAGATGGCCTCCCGAACGCCTAAAATGCTGCGGAAAAATTGGGCAGCAGCGATTGTTATTCTCCTCGTTTGGATTAGTCTCGCGGCCACGGTTCTTTTCAAATGGGTCATATAAAAAAGGTGCAAAGGTTATGTATGCAGTCCCTTAGCACCAAATTTCGCAATCACATATTTTTATTAGAGTTTTATGTTTTTTTTGCTGCGGGGCTTTCTAGCTGAAATCTCCGATAGATGATAGGTGATGACTGGATATTGGGGGTACGATTAGCGTCTTGTACAGCTTTTTCAATCAGATCATGTTTTGGCGCCCATTGGCAGACTGGATCCGTCGCATAAGCGTCCCCAGTTAAGGCAAAAGCCTGGCAACGGCACCCACCACCGTCTTGGTGTCTTAGTTCACACGAAAGGCAGGGTTCCGGCATCCATTCTTCACCGCGGAAATGGTTAAAAGACTCTGATTCATACCAAATATGACTTAGTGACGAATCAAGAACATTTTCAAAGGAAAAACCCTCAATCATCCCGGCTGTCGGGCAAGGAAGGACTGCCCCATTTGGTGCTACCGTTAAGCCAATCGTCCCCCATCCCCCCATACAAGGCTTAGGTGCCTGAGCATAATAATCAGGAATAACCCAAATGATTTCGATTTTTTTTCCAATGCGCGCTTTTGCAGCGTCATAGATTTCACGGGCATGCTCAATCTGAACACGGCTTGGCAACAGCTGCTCCCGATTGAGCAATGCCCAGTTATAATACTGTGCATTCGCCAGTTCCAGACGTTCAGCGCCCACCTCCTCGGCGAGTTTAATAATCTCATCCAAATGATCAATATTCATTCGGTGCAATACGACATTTAATGATAAATACAATCCAGCGTTTTTTACCGCAATGCACGCTTCCCTTTTCTTGTCAAAAGCCTTAAAACCGCCGATGATGTCCGAAAGCTTTGCATTGCCTGCCTGAAAGCTCACCTGCACATTTTCCAGTCCGGCATCACAGAGCCGGGCAGCCTTTTCAGTTGTTAATCCAATCCCGCTGGTTATGAGATTGGTATACATCTCTAATTTATTTGCATGGTGGATAAAAACTTCCAAATCGTCTCGCAAAAGTGGTTCTCCACCGGAAAAATGAACTTCTACAACTCCCAGATCAGCCGCCTCAGACAAAACACGGCACCACTCTTCGGTCGATATTTCCATTGCCTTTGCAATCATTTCTAAAGGGTTCGAACAATATGGACAATGCAAAGGACAGCGATGAGTTAACTCCGCGACCAAGGAATATGGGGGGGAGCACCCTTATTATTCTTCGTTATCGACTGAACCATGTTTTTGGATCACCACCCAACCCTGATCCTCCATTTCCCGGAGAAACTCAGAAATATCTGCTTTCATCGTTTGCAAATCCGGCAGAGCACTTGGATCTGCAGTTTCTGTTTCTGCCTGTAGGGAAGCCCTTATTTTTTCAGTGATAGTGTTCACCGTCTGTCTCCCGTCACATAAAGTAAGTATAGATGCAGCCGTTTCGTTCAAGACCACGACCTTTTCCGGTAACAAAAGAAGATTCTTTTCCCTTACTTTATCAAATTTTAATCGCGCCTTTGCTGCGAGTCTTGGAATACTGTCAGCTAAAATTGACTCCACCACCTTTCATTTAATTTTTGGGTGAGTGATAAAACTATCGTTCACTCTTACAGAGGATAGGCGTTTTCGATGGCATCAAGCTGGGCCCACAACACATCACACTTGAAATGCAGTGCGGCAACAGCCAGCCTTTGATCTTTCGGAGTTTGGCAATAGGTAGTCACAAGTTTAAGGGCTGAATCAGCATCACGCGGCGCCTGTGAAAGGCGATTTTGAAAATATTCCAGACCTGCACGGTCAATCCATGGATAAAGCCGCTCAAGGATTTTTATTCTCTTTGACATTAAATCAGGAGAAAACAATTCGGTTAGGGAGGAAGCGACGGCTTCAATCCACGGTTTTGTCCGCGCGAAGTTTACATAAGCATCAACGGCAAATCGAACACCCGGAACGACTCTGACTTCCTGCGTTACTTCTTCCCGGGATAACCCCACAGCTTCACCAAGCCGAAGCCATGCTTCAATTCCACCTTCTTCCCCTTGCGTTCCGTCATGGTCAATGATCCGCCCAATCCATTCACGGCGCATATCCCTTGACGGCAGCCTAGAAAGAATAGCTGCATCTTTAATCGGTACTGATATTTGATAATAGTACCGGTTAGCCACCCAACCGCGGATCTGTTCTCTGGTTAATTCTCCTTCATGCATCGCTACATGAAATGGATGTTTGTCATGATAGGAGGAACTCCCAACAGCTTTTAATTGCTCTGTGAATTCATCCCTCGTCCATAGTTCTTCCTTTGTTTCATTTAACCCCTTTTCTAGGCTAAGGAAATTACCTTGATCCAAAATGTTCACACCTCCACTCCCATACCGTCATAGGCAATCTCAAAACCAAGCCGTTCCAATGTACGCCTTTCCATTGAGTCCTTATTTAGAATAGGGTTGCTGTTGTTAATGTGAATCAGAATTTTCCGCTTCGCTGAGTATTTGGCTAGCTTTTCAGCAATGCCCGATGGTCCGCTAATCGGTAAATGTCCCATATTTCTTGCATCGCGCTTGGTTGCACCCATCTCAACCAATTCGGTTTCTGACCAAAAGGTTCCGTCAACCATCAAGATATCCGCCTTCTGAAAGCATGCTTCGATAGCTGGGGTGATCCTTTCTAAGGTAGGAAAGTATGCAAGGCTTCTGCCGGTACTCTCATTATGAAGAACCAGCCCGACCTCCCAACAATCTCCGGTGTCATTCTCCTCCATATTTGACCGGGTATAAAGCGGTGGTTTTTTAGAAACGGGGACCGTCTCGATGACGATGGTTTTCTCTTTTCCAATACCAGTAGGTCCTATCCGCTTGCGATGATCAGGGTGAAGAGACTGCCATTCCCATGAACAATAGTTTTCCAGTAGGGGTAACACTGGAAAACACGACTGCAAACTCTTTCGTACAGTTTCGGTTCCATAGATGGTTAAACAAGAACCCTCCCGTAATGACAATAACCCAATCGTATGGTCGAACTCGGCATCGGTTAAAATAACACCAGCCAGCGGAGTCTCTCTTATACCCGGACCCGGATGGAGGGCAGGAAACGATTCAATCTGCCTGTGAACATCCGGTCCCGCATTTATCAGATACCAATCCTTTTCATTCGCACTTACAGCAAGCGATGATTGTAATAACGGCTGGTGCGAATCGCTTCCTTCGCGGACACTATGGCAATTTGGACATGCACAGTTCCACTGCGGAAAGCCGCCACCAGCCGCTGCTCCTAAGACTTTAATTCGAATTTGGCTTCAGTCCTTTCACTAGAGACTTGAATGCCTGCTTTGCCAATATCCCTACGTTTACCTAATGCCCTTCCAACTTGCCACCCAATCGCCATATTCACTACTGCCATGAGGGGATACAGGAGATAGTCACCCAATGGTTCTGGGAGCAGGAGATCAACGATCAGCCATCCTCCTGCCATTGCACACCCAATAATCACGCCAATTATTGATTTTTGGTAACGATTTATTTTCATTTCCCCTACCTCCGTTGATTTATTAAACTATTAAAAGCATGCGTAAGAGGCATGAGGGCTGTGCTGCTAGCCAACATAGGCATACATTGTCACCTCAGGAGATGTATTGATCACTTCATACTCAGGTTTCACCCACATGTTTAGATACCCCCTTTCATGACTCTCACAATGAAAATTCTCCCTGCGCGGGAGTGTCTTATTTTCCCTTTCAAAATAATCATATGTAGATAAATATCTCAAAATAACCAGAATTTTGACCTATAGATGTCCTAATGTGGTATTGGAATTTACAATATATTGCAAAAAGGGACAAGAACAAAAAAGAAACAACCTCAGTCCGGATGATGATGGAACTCAGGTTGTTTACATCGTTACTATTCAATTGAATGGGGTCATTTATTACTTCAAAAGATCTATCCCGTACCCGTATGATTTAAGAATGATACGGGATGCCTTATCGTTTTTCAACCTCTACCTCAGTACTGACTGCTCCTTAAATGAAAATTAACTGTCCATTGTCCCTTTTGATTCATTATTCCATGTGTGTGAAAAGATAATTCAGAATTATCTGATCTGTAATGTTGTAACTGTGCAATGATTGTTCCTCTATACTCATTATTACTTATTTTCTGAAACGATTCTGATTCCTCACGAACTAACGTATTCCCAATCCAAATATACGGGTTTGTAATCAAACTTTTTGTATTCGAACTAACTGGTATAGTTGAATTTAAGGTTATCGTATAATGCAGCTGAATGTCTTGGCCATGGTTTATGATCGTATAGTCATTGATGGTTAACCTGATTCCGTTATCCTCGGATGAACCTAAGCCATTACTTGATTGAGCATTGGTCAAAGTTGGGCAGGCAATTCCAAAGAGTAAGGAAATACATAGCGCGGCCCCAATGAATCGCACGGTATAATTCGGTAATTTCCTCATTTTACCACCATCCTTATTTTTCGTGTATTGCTGATGTTTCCCCAATTTATAATGATCTTTTAAGAAACAATCTGAGTCCGAATAAAGGAATCAGACTCGGATTGCCTCTAGTGTATAAATCATTTCTTTTTGGAAAGCCAATCCGCTAGTGCTTCTGCCTCTGCACCTTTAGCTAGGCCAGCCGGCATGCGGTCGCCACCGTTTAGTATTTGATTCAAAATGTCTTCTTTAGACATCGTTTTACCTATGTGTTGAAGATTTGGTGCTGTTGCGCCTTGAAGATTATCCCCGTGACAGGAAATACAACTTCTTTTGTAAACCTTTTCCGGATCGATAACCACGTCTGCTTCCCCTTGTAATTTTGCATTTTTATTTATAGCTTCTGGTTTTAATTTACCTCCGAGTCCATAAACAACAACCTTCGTACCACCAGTAATGACTGCAACATATTCATGGCCATCAACAGTATATATGGAAGGTGCCATTTTGATTTGTTTTCCTCCACTTTGCATCTTCCATAATACTTTACCGCTTTTAATATCAAGAGCATTTACGTTTCCATCCAATTCCCCGTAGAAAGCAAGACCGGCAGCAGTGCTTGTGAATCCACCATACATCGGATCGTCAGTATTCTTTTGATATACTTTTTTCCCTGTATTCATATCAATGGCTGTGATGGTACCAGAAACATCCACATCCTTTGGCAAAGGAAGGATCTTTGTTCCGGGGAAAGTATTATTATCTTTTGCAATCTCTTCTGCATCTTTGGCTGCTACCATTAAATTAGGACTATTAATACCTGGAATAAGCACATAGTTGGTTTCAGGGTCATAAGTCTCTGGAGCATAACTTTCTCCACCAGGCGTTCCTGGCCATTGAAGTACAGCTTTACTCTCATCGCTTGGTACGTCGGTATGTTGAATTTTTACAAAAGGTACCCCATCATATATCGTTTTCCCCGTTTTTGCATCCCACGCATACCACTTTCCATTCTTACCGCCTTCAACCACAACCTTTTGCTTTTTCCCACCGACCTTTGCATTGAGAATCATCGGTGTTGCGGCAGCGTCATAATCCCATATATCATGGTCTACTTGAGTGGATGACCACTTAAATTTCCCTGTTTTACTATCTAGAGCAGTAATAGAGTCGGTATATGGATTTTTCCCTTTTCTATCTGCATCATAAAAGTCCGGTGCTGGATTCCCTACTGCAAAATACATCATATCAGTATCTGGATCAAACGACATCGGCGTCCATACGGAACCTCCGCCCGTATATTTACCTTTCGCCCAGCTCGTTCCTCTTTCAGGAACGGTCCAAAACGGCTCTTTCCATAGCGGTTCCAGAGTATCTGCTTTAAACGCCCAAACAAAACCTCTTGTACCATTATCACCGCCGCTGCTTCCAACGTAAACGTTGCCATCATAATACATCGGAGCTGATGATTCATAATATCTGTTTTCTAACGTGATAGTAGGTTCATGATCCCAAAAGTTAACCATTTTTAACAGTTTTCCGTTCTTCGCATCCAGTTTGGCCAGCCGATTATCGATCATCAAAACAAATACATTTCCATTGGCCACTGCGACCCCTCTACTGGCCACATTGGATTGCCATGGCAAACCATTTATATGATCAAGTACCTCCTTGGGCGGAGTCCATGCCCAAAGCTTCTTTCCACTTGCGGCATCGATGGCAAACACATGGTTTTTCGAACTAGTCACATACATGACCCCATCGTGAACGACAGGGAAATCTTCTTGTAAATTTGGAACATCCTTATTCCAATCTAATATATCCTGCTGCCATGCAATCCCCATTTTTTTTACATTATCTTTTGTAATCTCTTTATAGGGCACATGTCGGGTATGTTGAAGGTCATACCCCCAATTTGGGAATCCTTTCTCATCTTCCTGATTCGCCTGGTTGGATTCCTTGGTTTCCCCTTTGTTTTTTGCATTATTCTTGTTATTATTTGATTGACAGCCAACTATAACCATACTCGCTAGCAAAACTAAACCTAATGACTTTAAAAATTGCTTCATGGAAGTACCCTCCTGACATTATGAAATAATACATCGCATTTTTGATGATGAATTTTCCACTTTCAGTCTTTTTACCTCCTTAAGACATTCTAATTTTTATAAGAACATTGGTATAATTAGCTAAGGCACCATAGATTATGCAAATTATGAATAATTCTTCCTTCCCTCTGTTTATAATGCGAATGATTAGTTTTCAATGAATTTCACTTTACCTTATAGGCGATGACCACTCCCTTAATGAACAAATAGTTTTTTATCAAAAGTTTAATTGTACTGTTGTACGATCAATTACTCATTTAAACATAAAAAAGACCCCCAGCCATAATGACTGAGAGTCTTTGTAACGCACATATTATCGTTTTGAGGAAAATGGAGAACTAATTCACATACCGAAATGACTATAAATTATCGTTGGCGGGGCCGCCTGGGAATCGAACCCAGCAGACCTGGCACGCAGGTCTCGGTAGTTTTGAAGACTATGGAGGACACCAGTACCCCATTCAGCCCCATTGGATGTAGTATTGTCAATTTGTTAGGACAATGGATTCAAAGTCTTCTTCTTTTATCTATCATTTGTAATCATATTACAATGGAATATAGTATTAATCAATAGAATCGGTAGTTTTGTCATTTTTTCGACAAGTTTTTCATTTTTCTCTTTGTTCTTTTTAAGCATGTAATACCATGACAACTCCAAAAACTTGACGATTGCTTGTCATTTTTCCTAGAAACAGTCTATAATAAGGAATAATATTGTTTTTTGTAGGTGAAAAAGAATGCTTAAAGGTTGGTTTTTGTGGTTTATCCTTTTTTGGGTTGTTTTTTTAGTAAGTGCCTTTGGTATCGGCGGATTTTTTATGTTCCGGAAATTTCTGAAAAAGATGCCGAAAGAAGATGGCAAGTCAGTCATGGATTGGGAAGAGCACTATGTAAATGAATCGCGTCATTTATGGAATGATGAGGAAAAAGCTCTTCTAGAGGATTTAGTAAGCCCTGTTCCTGAGCTATTCCGTGATGTTGCCCGGCATAAAATTGCAGGAAAAATTGGTGAGCTTGCCATTCGCGAGAATTCCCCTAAAATCACGCAAGAATTGGTGATTCGTGGGTATATTCAAGCGACTCCTAAACGAGATCACAAATTTTTACGAAAAAAACTATTTCAAAATCATATTGATGTTGCTCCCTATGAGCATTTATTCTAGACCGTTCATCGTGAACGGTTTTTCTTTTTTAGAAAAATAAAAACACTGTCTCCTAAGAGAAACAGTGTCTATATACTTACATCATTTTAAATCCATGTAATTCTTTATAAAGCTTCATATATGAACGGTACATTGCCACACGCCATGGCACAATCATACTAAAGGCTAGCAGGAAGAACATTCCGCTCAGTTGTCCGACATCAATCGAACTGCTTAGGATTGTTTTTAAAACAAGGCGAACGACTAGCAAGCCGACCAAAATAAAAATGAATGCCTTTGAACGCTTTAAATAAATATCGTTCTCACGTATTTCAAATTGTGAGGTTTTGACAAGTAAGATTGAAAATAACATGCCAACAATGATGGCTTCTAAAATTTCCATTGGGGTTAGTCTGAATTCAGGTATAAAATACATGAGTGCCCCGCTGGACATAAAAATGGGCGGCATAATAATCTTTTTCACATTTGTTGGTTTCTTTGCCGCTTTCATCCGAACAAAAAGAACAAAGAAACCCATAAAAACTGCTCCGATTGAAGAAATAACAACGTAATTCATTGGATCCATTCTTCCCTTATTAAATTATTTACTACCCCATTATATCTCAAATGAAGAATTTTGCTATCAATTTTTCACTTTATTATGTTCCTAACATTGAAATCATAGGCACTCATTACAAAAGATGGAAATAGTAAAATTCTCTTAAAGACTATTATATTTACATATAGTTGTTTTTTTATGACCACGAAATTAAAAAAAGTAAGGAAATTAAAATCCAGTAAAGTTACCAAACAGGCCGGAAAAGATTGTAATGATTTTTGTCATCCAGTCAAAGAAAAGGACAAATCCCATGACGATCATAAGGTAACCGCCAATTTTCATAATCTTTACACTGTGTTTTTTAATCCAATTCATTCTGCCAACAAAGAACGATAAAATGAAGAATGGAATCGCAAATCCTAGAGAATAGGCAATCATGTATAAAACGCCGGAGCTAGGATTTTGTCCAGCAAGCGTGATGACAAATCCAAGAATAGGGCCCGTACATGGTGTCCACCCTGCAGCAAACGCCATTCCAATTAGGATTGAGCCAATATAACCCGAAGGACGGTTTTTAAATTCAAATTTACGGTCCTTCATTAAAAACTCCGGCTTAAAGATTCCGACAATCATCAAACCAAATAAAATAATAAAAATTGCTCCAAGTTGACGAATTAAATCTTTATACTCGCGAAAGAAGCTTCCAATCAATGTTGTTCCAAAACCAATCGCTACAAAAATGATGGAGAAGCCAATTAAGAAAAATAAGGTATGTAACAGACTTCGTTTTTGCAGCATGGCATTTTCACTCTTTAATTCCCCGACAGACATTCCCGTGATGTATGATAAAAATGCAGGATAAAGAGGTAAACAACAAGGTGAGATAAAGCTTAAAAACCCTGCACCAAGTGCCATGAATATATTTACATCAGACATATTAATTAACACTCCCACTATAGTCGATACCTCTCCATTCTAACAAAACTTTTGACTAAAAGATAATGATGAACATGAATATTTTGTGTCACCTGTGACACGGATTCAAATTTATACATTATTTCCAATTCCCATCCCTGTTATTTTTGGATATTCTTTTACAAATGTCTTTGAAATAATTTACAGCATAGGTTATACTAGTAAAACAGTGCCTTTTTGCTAGTCTTTTTATACTAATATTCCCAAATTTAGGAGTTACTCCGGAAAGGATTAGTTGCCGTGATCAAACAGGAATTAGTTGCATTAATCGAAAAAAAGCGAGCTGAATTAATTCAAGTCGCCATCACCAACGGCTTTACTTCCTCCGTTGCAATTCGCTATAGCCAGGAACTTGATAATCTTTTAAATGAATATAATAGAATCTATATAAAAAAAGTTTCATCATCAGCCTGTTAACATGTAAAGCGAACAAGAGAAAAGTAAAGCCCGCCCATAAGGCAGGCTTTTTTTGATTAATTTACCGCATCCTCTACCCGTTCAATCGCTCCATTTTGCAAGAGGAACATCTTGTGATACAAACCTTCTTGTGCAAGCAATTCTTGATGGGTTCCTCTCTCCACAATCTCCCCTTGATGAAGAACAAGGATAAGATCTGCATCCTGAATCGTTGATAGCCGGTGGGCAATTGCTATTGTAGTACGGTCCTTACGCATTTTCGCCAATGCCGTTTGAATCGCCTCTTCCGTCTCGGTATCAATGTTTGCTGTCGCTTCATCTAGAACCAAAATTTGGGGATTGGCTGCAATTGTTCTCGCAAAGGCAATCAATTGTCGTTGACCGCTAGATAAAGTGGTTCCCCTCTCGACTACTTTATGGTCATATCCACCCTCCAGCCGTTCGATAAATAAATGGGCTTGAACAAACTTTGCTGCTTCTTCTATCTGCGTTTCGCTCATGTCTGAATGATGAAGCCGAATATTATCTTTTACTGTCCCGTAAAACAAAAACGGATCTTGTAGCACAAGCCCCATTTTCTTCCTTAGTTCTTGCATTGGATAGTTGCGAATGGATTCACCATCAATCAAAATTTCTCCACGTTCGTATTCGTAAAACCGCATCATCAGATTTATGATAGAACTTTTCCCACTTCCCGTGTGGCCGACAAGGGCAATTGTCTCACCCGGATTAGCGGTGAAGGAAATATTTTTTAGTACTTTCCGCTTTCCATCGTAGGAAAAACAAAGATTTCTGAATTCAATTTTTCCATTTTCAATGGTACTTGTTTTCTCTTCTTTTTGTGCAGGGGCCAATTCCTCTTCATCAAGTAATTTAAATACCCTGGAGCCGGCAACAATCGCCTGCTGGTATAGGGACAACCGCATCATCATTTGGTTTACCGGTTCAAAGAAACGATCTAAATAATTGATAAACGCATAGATGACCCCAATTTCGATACTGTTCCCGAAGGAGGTAATCCCAAAATAGCTGAGGACAATGATCAGCGCAACCGTATAGATCAAATCAATTGCCGGTCTTAATAATAGACCATCGATTTTAATATTTTTCATTCCCGCCTTGTAATGCTGTTCATTAATATTGCCAAACTCCTTACGCAGTCGCTTTTCCTGGCGAAATACTTGGATAATCGACATCCCTGACAAAGATTCACTTAACTTTGCATTCAGCTGGCTAAGTCTCTCACGCATTTCAAGATAGAACCTCGAGCTTAATTTCCGATATAAATTCATAACAAATAATAGCATTGGGATAATAATGACACAGAACAGTGCTAGTTTCACATTCAAAATAAACATTGCAATAAAAATTCCCGTCAACAAAAACCCACTTTGGATGAAGGTAGCGATAACAGTGACAAACATATCCTTTATCGCTTCCGTGTCATTCGTTACCCGCGATACAATACTGCCCGCAGGTGTCTTATCGAAATACTTCAAACCTAGTGATTGAACCTTCGAAAAAGCATCAATTCGCAGCCGTTGGATGATATATAAGGCAATCTCTTGAAATTTCACAAACTGGTAAAACATCAGGATTGCTTTTACCACCTGAATTCCCATATATACCGATCCTAGAATCAATAATGGTCGATACTCAAGCTTTCCCGGTATTAAGTAATCATCAATAAAGATTTTCACTAAAAACGGCAGGACAATATCGCCAACTGTCGTTAAAATCAATAGGACAAAGGCAAAGCTAATTATTTTTTTATGCGGTTTGGTATAGGAAAGAAGGCGGAATAAAACCTTTCTTTGTTCATGTTCCGACAGCTGTAATTTTTCTTCCATCCTAATGTCCCCCATGCTCAACCAGCTCTTCTAGCTGTTGATGTAGATACATTTCCTTATACCATCCATCTACATTCATTAGTTCCTGGTGTGTACCTCTTTCCACAACTTTCCCATCTTCTAGGACTATAATGAGATTAGCATGTTGAACGGCGCTTAATCGATGCGAAGTAATAATCGTTGTTTTTCCTGCTCGATTCGCCATTAAGAACGAAAGGATGGCTTCCTCTGTTTTGGCATCAACAGCCGATAATGAATCGTCTAGCAGCAATACTTCCGGGTTCATTAATAGGGCGCGAGCAATGGAGATTCGTTGTTTTTGCCCACCTGATAAAGACACCCCGCGTTCGCCAACAACGGTTTGGTATCCCGCGGTAAATTGGAGGATATCATCATGAATATGGGCCAGTTTCCCCGCCTCTTCAATTTTTTTTATTGAGGCGGATGGATCTGTTAAGGCTATATTTTCCGCCACAGTAGCTGAAAATAAGAAATGATCCTGCGGAACATAGCCAATTGCTTCGCGTAATTTTTCCAGCTTATAGTCTTGCAACTTTTTTTCACCAAATAAAATATCACCGTTATAGCCTTCAAACTCGCGAATCAGCAGCTTCAACAACGTTGTTTTTCCTGAGCCTGTTTTACCGACGATGCCAAGCGTTTTACCTTTGTTAAGGGTGTACGCGACCTCTCTTAGCGTAGGCCTTTCTTCACCCGGGTAGGTAAAGTCATCAATCCTATATTGGATATCTCCATTCGGCACGACGCCTAATGCATTCTCATGATCGATTATTTCTATTTTTTTATTTAAAAGTGCAGCTACACGGTCATAAGAAGCACGGCCGCGTTCAACGATGTTAAACAGCCAGCCAAACGCCAGCATCGGCCAAATTAATAGCCCTAAATAAGTCGTAAAAGAAATTAATTCCCCAATCGTTAGCTCGTCATTTAGGACGTATTTTGCACCAAACGCAATCGATAAGAAAAAGGAAATACCAGTGATAATCGAAATGGTAGGATCATAGAGGGAATCTATTTTCGCCACGACCAAATTCTTTTGAACAACATCTGCCGACTGCTTACGAAAATCTTCAATATCTTCCTTCTCCTGCCCAAACGTTTTGATCACTTTTATCCCGGTAATACTTTCCTGGGTTTTATCATTAAGTGATGAGAACGCTTCTTGTGCCTTATAAAAGCTTTTGTGAAGCATGGTCCCAAACCAATTTGTCAATAATGCCATAAACGGCATCGGAATTAAACATATAAGGGTTAACTTCCAGCTGATGGTAAATGCCATCGCGAGGATCACAAATCCACCTGTCGAAAGGGAGTCAACAAGAGTTAACACGCCCGCTCCCGCTGTTTGTTGAATAGCGGAAAGGTCATTTGTTGCATGCGCCATCAAGTCGCCAACCCGACTTTTTTGATAAAAGGATGGTGACATCATTGTAAAATGCTGATATAAACGATTTCTTAAAATCCTACTAAGTTTAACGGAGGAACCAAAAATCATGATTCGCCAATAATATCTAAGGCCATACATGGTAAACCCAACAATTATTAATACAAGCATCCATTCGATTAATATCGCTTTTGTAATCGTTCCCTCGTTTATATGGTCGGCAATAATGCCAATTATCTTTGGCGGAACCAGTTGTAGAAATGCGACTAGTAATAAAATACAGACACCAGATATGTACGCTTTTTTCTCCTGTTTAAAAAACCAGCCCAATTCTAAAAATACTTTCATAAATACCCCCTTAACAGCTAAGTCCAAATAGAGTTAGCTTATCGAAAATATATTTTATCAAATATTTATAAAATAATAAAGATTTGGAAATTTAATTAGAACAGGATTCGCTTATTAGAGAGGTGATCCGCTGAGTGAGGAGGATTGCATGAAAAAAGCACCCATTATAAATGAGTGCTTGTCCGTTTTATTTAGATTGCTGCTTGTTCATGGCTTGCATCATTTGATTGATCTTCTTCTGCGAAGGTTTCATGCCCATTTGCATCATCATCATTTTTAACATTTGTTCATTGATTGGCGGATTTTTCTTTAAGTAGCTCATCATATATTTACGAGCAATGAAAAATCCTAGCGCTACACCAGCTGCTAATGCTAGTATACCAACTAGAATGTAATAACCCATTCAACTTCCTCCTTCATGTTGTCTACCATACAGTTTACTAAATAAAACGGGATAAGACAATATCTCATTGCAATTAGATAAATTTTCTTTCTTTAATTGGTTTTAACCAGCCGTAGCGCTCATGTTCCAGATCGATAGCTAAAAAGGATGATTCGCATTTTCGCAGCACTTCAAAAAAGGCTGTTTCGGCTTCATAGCTACCCACTGCCTCAACTAAAATTAAATCCTGAAACACTTCTACCCTTGCCGTACTTAGTTTTCCGCTTAGGTAAATCGTATATGCACCATGGTCCGCACTAAATCCCTTTATTTTCCCCAGTTGTTTTTGAAACAGTTGATGGATTTTAAGGACTTCTACTCTTTTCGTTATATATGAAATTTGTTTTTGTGTTATAAATTTAAGCTCGCCGACAGCTGTTTGATGTTCCTGAAAAAGCTGAAAAAATAAACGCTCTCTTCCGAAGTAATGGGCGGCAAATTCATCTTCTATTAAATATAGCTGATATTTTCTCACCACTGTTCTCTCCTTCGTTGAAACCCCTTTTACCTATTATAAAAAAAGACAAGCAAAACTTTTGTCTTACGGCGGCAAAAACTTTCACTATTTTTGTCGATTTAATATCTTTATATGCTTTACGAACTACTTCCGGGCATTACAGCCATGATATTTTGTGGTCCTACATAAAATGGCAAGAAAAAAGAGAACGGGAAACCCGTTCTCTCCTTTACCATTCTTATTTTTCTAATAGCGCCTTCACTCGGGCAACTACATTATTAACTGAAAAACCGTATTCTTCCATTATTTTTTCACCAGGTGCTGATGCTCCAAATTTATCTATCGCTAAAACATCACCCTCGTCACCGGTGTATTTGTGCCAGCCGAATGAAGCTCCCACTTCTAAACCAAGACGTTTTTTCACAGTCTTTGGCAGAACAGAATCTTTGTATTCTTGCGATTGCTGATCGAAGCGATCCCATGAAGGCATGCTGACAACTGAAACATGTACACCCTCGCCTGCAAGGGCTTTTTGTGCTTCAACAGCAAGACTTACTTCCGACCCAGTTGCCAATAGTAAGGCATCGGGAGTTGCTCTCTCAGAAGGTGAAACAACATATGCTCCTTTAGACACTCCTTCGTACGCATTTGTATCGGTTCCTTTTAATGTCGGTAAATCTTGACGTGTCAATATAAGCGCTGTTGGTTTATTTGTTGATTCAACCGCAAGCTTCCATGCCGCAGCAGTTTCATTACCGTCTGCTGGGCGAATGATAGATAATCCCGGCATTGCACGTAATGCAGCAAGCTGTTCGATTGGCTCATGTGTCGGACCATCCTCACCAACAGCAATACTATCATGTGTGAATACATAGGTAACTGGTAATCCCATTAACGCTGCTAAGCGAATTGCTGGACGTAGGTAATCAGAGAAAACGAAGAAAGTTCCACCAAAAACTTTTACTCCGCCATGAAGGGCAATACCGTTCATGGCAGCACCCATCGCAAACTCCCGAACTCCGAACCAGAAATTACGGCCTTCGTATGAACCAGGCATATAATCTTTTGTACCTTTAATCATCGTTTTATTTGACCCTGCAAGGTCTGCAGAACCTCCGATGAAAATAGGAAGGTTTTTCGCAATACCGTTTAAGGCTTCACCAGATGAAGCACGGCTAGCAAGGCTTTTTCCTTCAGGATAAACTGGCACATCTCGATCCCAGCCTTCCGGAAGTTCATTGTTTAAAGCTTGTTCTAGCTGTGTTGCTAACCCAGGGTATTCCTTCTTATACTGTTCAAAAAGATCATTCCACTCTTTTTCCTTCTTCTCACCATTTTCGACGATGAGTTTTTGGAAGTTATCATAGACCTCCTGTGGTACATGAAAATCTTCCTCAAATGTCCATTTATATGCCTCTTTTGTAAGCTTTAACTCTTCGGCACCAAGTGGTGAACCATGAACACCTGATGTTCCAGCACGGTTTGGTGAGCCGTAGCCGATAACTGTTCTTACTTCAATCATTGTCGGACGGTCTAAATCATTTTTTGCTTCTTCAAGTGCTTTTGCAATTTCTTCAAGATTATTGCCATCTTCTACGCGAAGATATTGCCAGCCATAGGCTTGGAATCGCTCTTTTACACTTTCAGAGAATGATTTATTCAAATCTCCATCAAGAGAAATATCATTTGAATCGTAAAGAACAACCAAACGACCTAATTTCAAATGTCCTGCAAGTGATGCTGCTTCTGCAGAAACACCCTCCATTAAATCACCATCACCACACATACTATATGTAAAATGGTTCACAAGTTCAAAGTTATCTTTGTTATAAACGCTTGCGACATGACGTTCAGCCATTGCCATCCCAACAGCCATCGCAATTCCCTGTCCAAGTGGACCAGTTGTTGCTTCCACACCTTCAGTGTGACCATACTCTGGGTGCCCAGGTGTTTTACTCCCCCATTGACGGAATTGCTTCAAATCTTCCAAAGATAAATTATAACCAGATAAATGTAGCATGCTGTATAACAAAGCAGAACCATGTCCTGCAGATAAGACAAAACGATCACGGTTAAACCAATGCGGATTTTTTGGGTTATGATTCATAATCCGTGTCCATAATGTATAAGTCATTGGTGCCGCACCCATTGGCATCCCTGGGTGTCCTGAATTTGCCTTTTCGATTGCATCAATTGCTAGAGTTCGTATTGCGGTAACAGATAAATCATCAATAGTATTAAACATGGATTACATCCTTTCCTGTCTACAGTTACTTACATACCATTTATATTATAGTGCAATTTGAATTAATTCAACTACTAAACAAATATAAAAGTTAGATTTTTTTTATTTTTTCTTATAAAAGTAGATATATGTAAAAAGGAATACCATTCAAGTGCATTCCTATTTTTAATGTAGTGTATTTCTCTTTCTTGCTTTCAGTTTTTCAGGTGTTACATCCTTGCCTTCAGGATCAATAAACTTTGTATTGGTTAAGGTATCAAGCATATTTGAACGAAAAGTTGCCAAATACTCACTTCTTAATTTCGATTGTTCCTTTGCCTCTAATTCCGTTAATCCCGTTGCTTTTGATTTCCGCGCCAGTTCATTAATTCGTGCCATTTTTTCTTTTGATAGCATTTCAAAGATCCTTCCTTTCCAGCAGTATAAGATACCTGATTTTACTAAAAAAAAAACCTTATGACAAGGCAAAAGGTCTACTCTTCTTGTGATTCAAGATATTCTCGGTACCTTCTATGTACAGTCGCTTTAGAAATATTATACCCAAAACCTCTCAAAGTTGCGGCTATATCCGCAAAGGTTAGGTTGTTTTTTCTTAATCTTACAATTTGTTCAATTGGAACTTCAATTTTATCTCTACCAGAGGCGTTTCCAAGATTTTTTAAGTTTTTTTCCGGTTTATACCCCTGGTCTACGGCACGTTTCATCCCTCGTTTAATTTTCACATTATGAAGTTTTCGTTGGTATTCTTCCACCATACTGACGATTTTTAATACCATGGAATCTGATTCTGATAATTCTAATTCACCATTATGAGAAATACTATAAAGTTTGATTTCCTCTTTTAATATACAATGCAAAAGGGCTATTTTGGCGTTTCCTCTTCCAAGTCGCGTTTCATCTTGGATTAGTAATGCTTGTACCTGGGGATCTTTTATGCGTTCTAAAACTTCTAGTATTCCTTCCCTCTCAAAATCATATCCACTCGCTTGTTCCTTTATAACAGAATCAATTTCAAATTGGCATTGTTTGGCAAGTAAGATTAATTCCTCTTCTTGACGATGTAATGAAGTTTCCTGGGTGTCTTTATTTGTACTGACACGGCAGTATATGATTGCTTTCATAATAATCCCTTTCTATTCTTGAGGGGCACTCGCTAATTCTGTCCCTGATGTAGAAGTCCTTTTACTTACTGGAATAATGATTTCTTCACCCGGAAAAATTTGATCACTGATATTTTCATTGTGCTTCTTAATCCAACTAATAAACTCATCATTTGATAAGGAATGCTGACTAGCATATTGATTAGAAATTTTCCATAATGAATCCCCTTCAGAAATTGTGATCTTTACATATTGATCACTGTCGTTGATATGATGTTGAAATGATAGGATGAAAGTAAGCGAGCAGCTTAAAATAATTAGTGTAATAGCATAAGAGTATTTGTTCCATAATTTTTTCATAATTCCGCACCTCTTTTAAGAATGTATGTTCCCTTTAAGATGTTTTCATTATAATTCGAACGTTTGTTTGTTGTCAATTATTATTTCGAACTTATGTTTGTATAAAATAGGGGAACATGCTATAATATAGTCAACATTAACCAGGCGAGGTGCATTTTATCATGGTAAAAATATCAAAACGGCAGCAGGATATCCTCGATTTCATTAAGAGTGAGGTAAAGGGTAAGGGGTATCCACCATCTGTCAGGGAAATCGGTGAAGCAGTTGGACTTGCATCCAGTTCTACTGTACACGGACATTTGGCGCGATTGGAAAGCAAGGGATTAATTCGACGAGATCCTACTAAACCAAGAGCCATAGAGATTTTAGAAGTGGATGAGGCTGCAAATATTCCAAGAAACAAAGTCGTCAATGTCCCAGTGGTCGGAAAAGTTACCGCAGGTCTTCCCATTACGGCAATTGAAAATGTGGAAGAATATTTTCCTCTTCCCGAAAGTATGGCTCCAGCTGACGAACATGTCTTTATGCTTGAAATTATGGGTGAAAGTATGATAGAAGCAGGAATTCTTAATGGTGATTACGTTATTGTTAAACAACAGCAAACTGCTAATAACGGCGATATTGTTGTCGCGATGACGGAGGAAGACGAAGCAACGTGTAAACGATTTTTTAAGGAAAAGGATTATATCCGCCTGCAGCCCGAGAATTCCACCATGGATCCTATTATATTAAGAAATGTTTCGATTCTAGGAAAAGTCATTGGTGTTTATCGACATATTCATTAAGCTTAAGAGAGTCGGGCGCAACGACTCTCTTTTTTGATTATTAAACACCTGAATAAACAAAAAAGAAAAAGCCTGACGCATCGTGCGCCAAGGCTTCCTCTTTCTTAATACATGGACATATATTGATCTCTTTCCCACTGATGGACGACTGTGCGGAACATATCCCATTCAATCTCTTTCGCCTCAACGAAGTGTTCGAAAATATGCTCTCCAAGACCAGCGACAATCACTTCATCTGCTTTTAACTTATCCAATGCTTGAGCTAATGTTGCAGGAAGGTCAATGATTCCTTCTTCGATTCTTTCTTCCTTGCTCATCACATAAATGTTACGGTCAACTGGTGCAGGAGGAGTTAATTTATTTTTAATTCCTTCTAAGCCAGCTTTAAGGAGTACTGCCATTGCCAAGTATGGGTTTGCTGCAGGATCCACACTACGTACTTCAACACGAGTGCTTAAACCGCGTGATGCTGGGATACGAATCAAAGGTGAACGGTTTTGTGCAGACCAGGCAACATAACATGGAGCCTCATAACCCGGTACTAGACGCTTATAAGAGTTAACAGTAGGATTCGTTACGGCTGTAAAGCTTGGTGCGTGCTTTAAAATTCCGGCAATAAAATGACGAGCATTGTCACTCATTTGCAAATCACCTGTTGGCTCAAAGAAGGCATTTTCTCCTCCTTTAAATAATGATAGATTCATATGCATTCCAGACCCATTGACACCGAATAATGGTTTCGGCATGAAGGTTGCATGCAAGCCATGTTTACGAGCAATTGTTTTTACTACAAGTTTAAATGTTTGAATTTGGTCACAAGCTGTTAATGCGTCCGCATATTTAAAATCAATTTCGTGTTGGCCCGGTGCTACCTCATGGTGAGAAGCCTCAATTTCAAAGCCCATTTCTTCTAACTCAAGAACGATATCCCGACGGCAGTTTTCACCTAAATCTGTTGGTGCTAGATCAAAATAACCGCCTTGATCATTCAATTCTAATGTCGGCTCACCTTTTTGATCTAATTTAAAAAGAAAGAATTCAGGTTCAGGTCCAAGGTTGAAGCTAGTAAAGCCAAGATCTTCCATTTCCTTTAATACTCTTCTTAAATTATTTCGGGGGTCACCAGCAAACGGTTTTCCATCTGGAGTGTAAATATCACAAATTAATCGGGCTACTTTGCCTTTTTCAGCTGTCCAAGGGAATACAACCCATGTATCTAGGTCAGGATAAAGCTGCATATCAGATTCTTCAATCCTTACGAAACCTTCAATAGAAGAACCATCAAACATCATTTTGTTATCAAGTGCCTTTTCCAATTGGCTGATAGGAATCTCAACATTTTTAATAGTTCCAAGAATATCAGTAAATTGTAAGCGAATAAATTTCACGTTTTCCTCTGATGCTAAACGTTTAATATCTTCTCTTGAATACTTTGCCATTTACATACCCTCCAATTTTAAATAAACAATTCGTTTAATGGAAAAAACGTGAGATATCGCCCTGTCTTAAGGAGGAACGATTTAATCTGCCAGAATGCAATAATTCGTTCCGTAATAGCTTTCTAAGCTGATCGTCCGAAATATCACGCTGTGCTTTCTCCACTTGCTGATCCAACAAGTTAGCCTGGTGTTCCTTGACCAAAAGAAGTTGCTTGATACCTGCCATATTCACACCTTGGTCAATTAAGTCCTTGATTTCTAATAACCTATCAATATCAATCAAACTGAAAAGCCGTCTGTTCCCCTCGGTTCTTGCTGGAGAAATCAATTGGTGTTCTTCGTAATAGCGGATTTGTCTCGCTGTTAATTCTGTAAGCTGCATGACAGTTCCAATGGGAAACAGTGGCATGGAACGACGAATTTCCTTTCCACTCACCAAATTTCTCCTCCTTTTATTCTTTCATATTTGTATTATATTTCGTGTGAGAAAAGATGTCAATCCTATGTTAGGTTTTCTGACATGGAATTTAATAAAAAAATGGACAACCCTATTTGGAGTTATCCATAACAGTCATTTTCACCTAATTCAGTTCGATTAACCCTTTTTCCACTAACAGATCGACGGCAAGACAAATGGCCATTTTCACATGGGCATAGGTTAAACCACCTTGAACATAAGCTACATATGGTGGTCTGATGGGTCCGTCTGCTGTTAACTCAATGCTCGCACCTTGAATAAACGTCCCAGCTGCCATAATAACATCATCTTCATATCCGGGCATATAACTTGGGTGCGGCGTCACATAAGAATTAATGGGCGATGCAAATTGAATGGCTTGGCAAAAGGCGATCATTTTATCAGGGTCATTGAACTGTACCGATTGAATTAGGTCTGTTCGCTTAGCATCCCATCTCGGTGAGGAGTTCATTCCTAATTTCTCCAGCATAGCCGCGGTAAATACTGCACCCTTTAAAGCCTGGCCTACTACATGGGGAGCCAAGAAGAAGCCCTGATACATTTCTTGCAAGCTATAAAGAGATGCACCCGCTTCCGCCCCGATCCCCGGTGATGTCATTCGATACGAACAAGCTTCTACCCATTTTTTTTTGCCGACAATGTATCCACCAGTCTTGGCAATCCCACCGCCCGGGTTTTTAATCAAAGAACCTGCCATTAGATCTGCTCCCACATGGCATGGCTCCTGCCCTTCTACAAATTCCCCGTAGCAATTATCTACAAATACCACCAAGTCCTGGTTGATTTCTTTAACAAAATGAATCATTTCTCCGATTTCTGCTATGGTAAAAGAAGGTCTTGTGGCATAGCCCTTGGAACGTTGAATGCCAATCATTTTCGTATTCGGTTTTATTTTCTTCGCGACGTTGTCCCAATCAATACCGCCATCATTGGTAAGGTCCACGCTATCGTAGGAAATGCCGAATTCTCTTAACGATCCGACTCCATTCCCACGAATTCCTACGATTTCTTCCAAGGTATCATAAGGTTTCCCTGTGATATATAGAAGCTCATCGCCGGGGCGGAGCACACCGAATAAGGCAATCGAAATGGCATGCGTGCCAGAAATGATTTGCGGCCTGACAAGTCCTGCTTCTCCGCCAAATACATCTGCATAGACTGACTCTAAGGTGTCTCTGCCAATATCATCGTACCCATACCCTGTTGACGGAATAAAGTGTGAATCACTTACCCGGTTGTTTTGAAAACTTCTTAATACCCGAAACTGATTCATTTCAATTTTTTCATCGATTTCTTTATGTACCTTAGCAATTTGTTTTTCGACTTCACTTACAAGCGGCTGAAGGTTTTCCCCATTTTTTAGCTGTTGAAACATGTTGTTACTCCAATCTTATGTTAAATTTCTGTAATTGTCCTGTAATTTGATGATCTTTTAACGCAAACCCTTTGCAGCGATAGAACTGTCCTTCTTCTTCAAATGTTAGTTCCCTAAGGATGGTTTCATTCTTTAATTGCGACAGCAGCTTACCTTCAGTCGAGGGAACCTGGACCTCAAATGGAGTCATCCGTTCAATGATTACCTTCTCCATTTTTTCTTTTAACGCATGACGATCTTTTTCATCAAAAGCACTAATAAAGGCGGTCGGCGTATCGGCAGTTGGAACAAAATCAGGATGCTGTTGGTCCTTTTTATTATAAACAGTTAACTGTGGAATATCTTTTACTTCCAAATCATCAAGCAGTTTCTTTACCGTCTTTTCGTGTTGAAAATAATCCGGGTTCGACATATCGACCACATGCAGGAGCAAGTCCGCTTCCTTTACCTCCTCAAGCGTTGAGCGAAATGCCGCAATTAGCGCCGTTGGGAGATCCTGAATAAATCCAACGGTATCAGTAATTAAAGATATGAATCCACTTGGTAAAATTAATTTACGTGTCATTGGGTCAAGGGTCGCAAACAATTGATTTTCTTCATAAGAATTCGCTTCAGATAAACGATTAAAAAGGGTTGATTTCCCTGCATTTGTATAACCGATAATCGCGACCTGAAAAGTTTTGTTTTTCTTTCTTCTTTCCCTGTAGCGCTCGCGGTGCTGAACAATGACCGATAGCTGGGTTTTAATATCATCTATTCTACGGCGGATATGCCTTCGATCTGATTCCAACTTTGTTTCTCCGGGACCTCTTGTCCCAATCCCGGCTCCAAGTCGCGATAACGCTATCCCTTGGCCGGCAAGCCGTGGTAGGATGTATTGCAGCTGCGCAAGTTCAACCTGGAGTTTCCCTTCTTTTGAGCGAGCCCTTTGTGCAAAAATATCTAATATAAGCTGGGTGCGATCAATGATCCGCGCATTTATTTCGGAGGCCAGATTTCGCTTTTGACTTGGTGAAAGCTCATCATTAAAAATGACTATATCAGCTTCAAGTTCCTCAACAAGCGCATTTAGTTCCTCCACTTTCCCTTTCCCTATATATGTTGCCCTATGAACCCGATCCCTTTTTGGACAACCGAGATCAACACTTCGCCCTGAGCTGTTTCCGTTAACGAACCTAACTCTTCCATAGAATAGTGAAAACGTACATCATCATTATCCTGGGTTTGACAGCCAACAAGAATTGCTTTCTCTTTCGTTTCCTTTTGTTCCAAAAGGCATCCTTCCTTCCCAATTGAGCTCTACCATTCATCATAACAAAAAACAGCTATAATCACTAATTATCCCAGAAAACCTATAAAAGGTTCCACCCTATCTACTATCACGGAAATAATTTCAGCAAACAAGCCTTTGTCACTTAATAAAGGCGGTGTGAGCAGAGCAAAAGGTCCCTTCATTCATTGTCTAACCATTCATATCAACACTAAATTAGGCTTTACCGATTCGCTTTTGCACCGCTCCGCCCCTTTTCCATATAAAATGTGGTTGTAATTTTCCGCTTACATGTTAAAATGTTAATGTTTGTGATAAAACATTTTTTACTATTGTTATAGTGTTTTTATAGATAGATCAACGAGGAGAAATCAGATAATCATGACATGGGAAGTACTAAGTATGATTGGCACCATTGCCTTTGCCGTCAGCGGCGCAATTGTGGCCATGGAAGAGGAATATGATATTTTAGGTGTTTATATATTAGGGATCGTTACCGCTTTTGGCGGCGGTGCCATTCGAAACTTGTTAATCGGCGTACCGGTCTCCGCCTTATGGGAACAAGGTTTATTTTTTCAAATTGCCTTGTTGTCGATTACTGCGGTATTTTTATTTCCAAGTAATCTGCTTAAGCATTGGCAAAAATGGGGAAACCTGTTCGACGCAATCGGCTTATCCGCTTTTGCCATTCAAGGCGCCATGTATGCCGCGAATATGAATCACCCGCTTAGTGCCGTAATTGTTGCAGCGGTTATGACGGGGATTGGCGGCGGGATTATCCGTGATTTATTAGCCGGGAGAAAACCGATTGTCTTAAGAGCTGAAATTTATGCGGTATGGGCGATTCTGGCAGGCTTGATTATCGGACTTAAGATTGCCATACTTCCTTGGCAATTGTATACACTTTTTACGCTGGTAACCGTCTTGCGGGTACTATCTTATACTTTTGATTGGAAGCTGCCAACCAAAAAGCTTAGAACACATTAAGAAATCGACGGATTCCTCATCCGCCGATTTTTTTAATCCTCCTCAAATACCAAATCATTGCTTCTTAGCGTCATCAATTCATGCCTGTCATAGCTATTTAACAGTAACAACCTCATCGCCTGCGCCCGAACCGATTTTTCAATCACATTGCGAACATATCTGCCGTTTGAAAAACTATTTGGATTTAACACGGCCTTCACCCAAATTAGATGATCCCTTAATTTCTTTTCAGCTTCATGACTAAACGTGTATTCCCTTTCATTCAACATCCTACCCGCAATATCCATCAGCTGTTCAATATTATAGTCAGGGAAATCAATCACTAACGGAAAGCGAGAATGAAGACCTGGATTTAAGGTTAAAAAATAATCCATTTCACGGGAATAACCAGCGAGTATCAGGATAAATTCATGTTGTTTATCCTCCATATGCTTTACCAATGTATCGATTGCCTCTTTGCCGAAATCCTTTTCCCCGCCCCGGCCTAATGAATAGGCCTCATCAATAAACAGAATTCCACCTTGCGCCTTTTTGATCAAATCCCTCGTCTTTTGTGCTGTATGGCCAATATATTCGCCAACAAGATCAGCACGCTCTGCCTCAATTAAGTGGCCCTTTGTCAGGACATTCATTTTTTGAAACAGCTTTCCAATTATCCTGGCTACGGTTGTTTTGCCCGTTCCTGGATTCCCTTTAAACATCATATGCAGGGCTTGTTTCCGAGCCTTTAGCCCCATTTCCTCTCGCTTCTTGTTAACATAAATCCAGGCATAAATTTCCTTTATCATCCTTTTCATTTCTTCCATGCCAACCAAAGACCCGAGCTCCTCCTCGATTTCCTTAAGAGCAGCGTGTTCAGGGGGAATGTCCTTTGGAACAACTTGAAAGTCAGGTAACTCCTTTGTAACAGCTTTCTTCTTTTGCGAATTAAGAACAACTCTAATTTGGCCGTTACTTTTCATTCGGAATGGTTGATCCAAAGCTATCACCTCTCATTCTGCAAACAGTATACGTAAGGTAGCAAGTTTAAGCTACTCAGAAGTGTATTCGATTAGACAAAATCCTTCATTCTAATATGTATTCACAACTATTGAAATTCATTAAAAAAGATTTTCTAGCGAAAGTTACATTCTTGAAAAAAAAGAGTCCACGCAGTGTGGACTCCATTTACACGAATGGGTTATCGATTATTGATTATCCAATTCCAGTTGGACATTTCTTTGTGGTGCAAAGGTTGAAATGGCATGTTTAAATACTAATTGCTGTTTCCCCTCTGATTCAAAAAGCACGGTAAAATTATCAAACCCTTTAATCTGCCCTCTTAATTGAAAACCGTTTAGAAGGAACACCGTTACGTGAGTGTTGTCTTTACGGCACTGGTTTAAGAATTGGTCTTGAATATTAATGGTTGTTTTCATTGTATATCCTCCTCTTTAATCTCTACTACTATGTATTCGATTTTAGTTGAAGCTTTCCTTCAACATAATGTGAAATTTCCGCTATTTTTTTTGAGAAATTATTCACATCCGTCATGTCATACCATTGTACATCCATTTTGTTGCGAAACCAAGTCAATTGCCTTTTGGCATATCTTCTTGAATTTTGTTTTAGATTTTCTACTGCTTCCACCAATGGCAATTTCCCATCCAAATAGTCATACATTTCTTTGTACCCAATTGCTTGGATAGATTGACAATCACGCAGGCCTTGTTGATATAACCTCTTTACCTCTTCCAATAGACCTTCATCCATCATCAAATCAACACGGGCATTGATTCGTTCATAAAGTTTCTCCCGGTCCATTGTCAAACCAACAAGTGCCGTATTGTACAAAAGGTCACGCTGTTGTGTACTTTGGTAATCTTGCATCGTTTTCCCCGTCAGATGAACTATTTCTAGGGCGCGAATCACCCTTCTAATATTATTGGGATGAATTTGTGCAGCACTTTCTGGATCAACCTCTTTTAATTCAGTGTAGAGGGCTTCATTACCAATTTCCTTTACTCTTTCCTCTTGTCTATGTCGAAATGATTCATCTCCAGGAACATCGGAAAATTGATAATCATAAATAACAGACTGGATATATAACCCTGTCCCCCCGACAATGATGGGAAGCTTTCCCTTTTTGGCGATCTCATCTATTCTATCCCGAACAAGTTGTTGAAATTCAGCGACAGAAAAATTTTCTGAAGGCTCCTTGATATCGATTAAATAATGAGGAATTCCTTCCATTTCACACTTCGTGATCTTTGCAGTACCAATATCCATGCCCCGATAAATCTGCATAGAATCCCCACTGATAATTTCACCATTATAACGTTTGGCCATTTCGATACTTAATTTTGTTTTTCCAACTGCTGTAGGGCCAATGATGACCAATAAATTTTGTTTTACATCCACTATTTTCACACTGCCTTATTCCGTTTTCAGCGAATCAGGGTTCTCGTATCCCTTTCTCACTATTCTATCGTACCACATATTTTGATAAGCAGTTGAACATCAATTAAGTATGGTCAAAGTTTTATTTTTCTATGCGTTTTTAACGTATATAATATGAAATCCCTTTATGTCACAAAGATGTGAAATATTTCTTGTATGGTTACAATTCAATAACGGTTCATTTACAAACGGCTCCATACCCCCACATTCATGTTAGGCTTATTCGTAGTGTATTTTGAATGAAAAAAATAGGAATAAGGTGAATTTTATGCTTTCTACATTTGAAATTGGAATTGATTTAGGAACAGCAAATATATTGGTATATAGCAAAAACAAAGGAATCGCCCTTAACGAGCCCTCCGTTGTGGCTATCGATACAGAAACAAAAAATGTGGTAGCTGTTGGACTTGAGGCAAAAGAAATGATCGGGAAAACTCCGGAAAAAATCATGGCTATCCGCCCATTAAAGGATGGGGTCATTGCTGATTTTGATTTAACAACTGAAATGTTGAAGCACGTAATGAAAAAAGCATCTAAAAAAGCGGGCTTTGCGATTCGTAAACCGAATGTGGTCGTTTGTATTCCATCTGGTTCAACAAGTGTGGAACGAAGAGCGATCCATGATGCCGTAAGAAACGCTGGTGCTAAAAAAATCTCCTTAATCGAGGAACCAGTTGCGGCAGCGATTGGCGCGGGCTTACCTGTTGATGAACCGGTGGCTAACGTGGTGGTCGACATCGGCGGCGGTAATACCGAGGTTGCGATTATTTCCTTCGGCGGCGTAGTGGCCTGCCATTCAATTAAAGTGGGCGGTGACCGCCTCGATGATGAAATCATTCAGCATGTGCGCAAGGAATATAATGTGTTAATCGGCGAACGCACGGCGGAAAATATCAAAATGGAAATTGGATATGCCCTTATTGACCATGAGGAACTTTTCATGGATGTTCGCGGTCGTGATCTTGTGACTGGATTGCCAAAAACTATTAACCTATCATCATATGAAATTCGTAAAGCCATAAGGGAATCACTTTTGCAAATTTTAGAAGCCATCAGGGCTACGCTCGAAGATTGTCCTGCTGAACTTAGCGGTGACATTGTTGACCGTGGTGTTATTCTAACTGGCGGAGGCGCGCTTTTGAATGGAATGGAAAAATGGCTCAGTGAAGAAATTGTGGTACCAGTGCAGCTTGCGCCAAGCCCTCTTGAATCTGTAGCAGTAGGAACCGGACAAGCCTTGCAATATATGAGTAAATTGCTTGCGGCTGTAAAATAATGAGGATACAACAAAGGCTGAAGGGACATTTGCCCTTCAGCCTTTTGTATGTGACCAGTATATCATTTTTTGGATTTTTGGTAACAAAGGACACATTATTGTTCCCATTGCAGTGATTTTTTTGAGCTCGTGATCACATTAACCTTTTTTTGTTACCGATTTACCTCCAATTTAAGGTTCTCGGTAACAATTAATTACATTACACGTTTAAACATCTTTTCCATTTCATAAACACTATAATGCACGATGATCGGTCTCCCATGCGGACAAGTAAACGGGTCAGATGCCTTACGCAAATCATCCAGAAGTGCTTGGATTTCATCAGTCCGCAAATGGCGGTTCGCTTTGATCGATGCTTTACAGCTCATCATGATCGCCGCTTCTTCCCGGAGCTTTTTGATATCTACCTTTTTCATTGATAACATCTGTTCAATCATATCTTCAATAATCTGCTTTTCATCCCCTTTTGGTAACCATTGGGGATGCGATCGGACAATGAAACTATTCATACCGAATTCTTCAAGAAACACGCCCACTTTTTCAAGTTCAGTTAAATTCTCCATTATTTTCACATATTCATCAGTAGAGTATTCGAAAGTAATCGGTACGAGCATTTCCTGCAGTTCAGATTGAACCTGTCCCACCTTTTCCCGAAAATACTCATACTTCAGACGTTCCTGGGCCGCGTGCTGGTCAATGATATATAAGCCGTTTTCATTTTGGGCAAAAATATATGTCCCGTGCATTTGCCCGATTGGATAGAGACGTGGAATTCTACTCTCAGCTTGATCGCTAGTTGTTTTTATTTGTTCATTTTCAAGTGAATCCCTATTTGATTTGACAACATTCTCTTCTGATTCAAAATACGACATTGGTGGTTCCCAAGCCATTTCTTCCTCTTCAATTTCCGGTCCTACAGGTATCGGTGAAACTGGAATTATCCTAGACTCCTGAACTGTTTGCACACGATCCTGCCATTCCCTTTGAATGTCTTTCGTACTAGAAGTGCCTTCATCCAAAATCAACGAAGTCTGTTCGGATTTAGCTTCATCTTTTTTCACATGTGTGTAGGCGGTAGGAATTAAGATCTTCGATTTAAAGGTATCTTTAATAATGGTCGATACTAGCTCATCTAGTTCCGCTTCCTTACTGATTCGAACCTCCATTTTCGAAGGATGCACATTGACATCCACGAGCAACGGATCCATCTCAATATTCAGGAGCACAATTGGAAATCTGCCAATTGGCAACAGCGTATGATAGCCTTCCTGTATTGCTTTCGCTAACGGATAATTTTTGATAAAGCGGCCATTAATCATTGTCGAAATATAATTTCTTGAGGCCCTTGTTACCTCCGGCATCGAAGCAAATCCGCTGATTTTATAATCAAGTGACTTCCCCTCAATAGGAACAAGCTGCTTAGCTATCGCCATCCCGTAAATCGCTGCAAGAACCTGTCGAACATCGCCGTTCCCGTTTGTTTGCAATAGTTTCCGTTCATTATGAATTAAACGGAAGGCAACCTCAGGATGGGACAGAGCTAGCCGGTTGACGACATCGGTTATATTCCCGAGCTCTGTATGAATGGTCTTCATGTATTTTAAGCGTGCAGGCGTATTGAAAAATAAATCGGTAATCGTAAGGTCTGTGCCCCGTCTAGCGGATGCTTTTTCAAACACAACTACTTTTCCGCCCTCTATCACCACTCGATTACCAGCACCCTCTCCAGTGGAGGTCTTCATTTCAAGCCGTGAAACAGAGGCAATACTTGGCAATGCTTCACCTCGGAAACCAAGGGTACGGATGCGGAACAAATCATTTTCGTCCTTGATTTTACTGGTAGCATGGCGCTGGAAGGCGATTAACACATCCTCTTCGTCAATTCCGTATCCATTATCGGTAATGCGTATTTTGGCAAGTCCTGCTTCCTCAACTTCTATTTCAATGACAGTACTGCCAGCATCAATCGCATTTTCAACAAGTTCTTTCACAACGGAGGCGGGACGTTCAACCACTTCGCCCGCCGCTATTTTATTGGATAGGGCATCATCTAATTGGATAATCCTTCCCATCGCCATTACCCCCTACTTTAACTTTTTCTGAAGCTCAAATAAGACATTTATCGCATGAAGTGGTGTAACATCTAATAAATCCAATTCTTTTATTTTCTCTAACACCCGTTTTTCCTTAGTTGTAAATTCGTGCTTTTTTGGCTCTTTCGGTTCATCAAAAAATGAAAGCTGCGCCGGCTGCACTTGCGGTTTTTCTTTGATTACTTCTGCTATTTTAACAGGAATAGGTTGTTCATCCGACTGCTCCAATGCAGTTAAAATTTCATTTGCCCTGCTGATTAATTCCGCAGGCAGCTCCGCAAGTTGGGCCACATGAATTCCGTAACTTTTATCTGCTGGCCCCTCTTTAATTTTGTGAAGGAAGACGACCTTCCCATTGTGTTCAATGGCACTGACATGAACATTTTTCAATTTTGAAAGCTCTTCATTCAACACCGTTAGTTCATGATAATGGGTAGAAAATAAGGTTTTCGCCCCAATCCGCTCATGAATATATTCAATAATTGCCTGCGCCAACGCCATTCCATCATAGGTAGACGTTCCACGGCCGATTTCATCAAACAAAATTAAGCTGTTTTGTGTTGCATTCGTAATCGCATTTTTCGCTTCTAACATTTCAACCATGAACGTACTTTGACCGGAAATCAGATCGTCGGCTGCGCCAATTCGTGTAAATACCTGATCAAATATTGGCAATACAGCCTCAGATGCCGGCACATAACAGCCTATTTGCGCTAGGATGGCCGTCAAGGCTACCTGCCGCATGTACGTACTTTTACCTGACATATTTGGGCCTGTAATCAGCAAGACTTCCCGATCACTATCCATCTGACAGTCATTCGGAACATATTCTTGGGAGTTTAATACTTTTTCAACAACAGGATGACGCCCGTCCTTAATGGCTACACGACGTTCCGATGAAAACTGCGGTTTCACATAGTGCCGCTCCTCACTGACTTGCGCAAAACATTGAAGTACATCAAGCTCGCTTACTGATTTTGCCAATGCCTGTAGGCGCGGAATCTGTTCCTTCACAATCTCGCGAATCTCGGTAAACAAATCATACTCAAGCTCTCCGCATTTTTCTTCCGCTTGTAATATTAACGCCTCTTTTTCTTTTAAGGCAGGAGTAATATAACGCTCCGCATTCGTTAATGTTTGCTTGCGCTCATACTGACCCTCTTCCAAAAGATGCAGATTTGCACGCGTAACCTCGATATAATAGCCAAAAACGCGGTTATAACCAACTTTCAATGATTTAATCCCTGTTTTTTCGCGCTCTTCCCGTTCAAGCTGGGCAATCCATGTTTTTCCGTTACGGCTGGCATCTCGATATTGATCAAGCTGGTCATTGTACCCGTCACGAATCATATTACCTTCTTTTAAAGATAATGGAGGATTTTCAACAATCGCCTGCTCTAACAAATCGGTGACTTCTTCACATGGATCAAGATCTGCAGCGATTTTTGCTACTTCTTCATTTTGCATTTGCTGCAGGATTTCTTTTAAAAATGGTACTTGCGGTAAGGAGCGCTTTAGTTGCACTAAATCCCGGGCATTGACATTGCCAAATGCCACCCGACCTGCTAATCGCTCCAAATCGTATACTTCTTTTAATTTTTCTCGAAGCTCCTGGCGTTCAAAATATTGATTCATTAACACTTCAACAATTTGTTGGCGATGCTCAATTTCGGACTGATTAATTAACGGACGATCAATCCAGTGCTTTAACATCCTGCCGCCCATGGCGGTCATTGTCTCATCAAGCAGCCATAATAATGAGCCCTTTTTCCCTTTGGAACGGATCGTCTCTGTTAATTCTAGATTGCGCTTTGAATAGTAATCAATTTTCATATATTGATGAATTTGATAGGTGGTAACTACTTGTAGATGGTCTAGACTTCTCTTCTGTGATCTGTATAAATAGTTAAACAGCCTTGCAGCTGTTTGCTTCAATTTATCTTGATTAAGGTCTTCCAGAAGATGTGAAAAATTTATATCTAGTGAACTATTATCCTCAATTGAAATAGCGAGGACATTACGCTCCTGCATTTTCTTCTGCAGATTCTCGTCAAAGCTGCTTGCAATGACTACCTCTTTAGCACTTAATACCGAAAGTTCATTTAATACATCATCAAAATTACTTGAAAGCAAGGTTACCCTGCTTTCGCCCGTTGAGATGTCGTTATATGCAAAACCAAAGGTTTGATCGTCAAATGCAGTAATAGAGGCAATATAATTATTCTCTTTATCATTTAACCCCTTACCATCCATGACCGTTCCCGGTGTAATCAACTGAACAACTTCGCGTCTCACCATACCTTTAGTTTGTTTGGCGTCTTCCATTTGTTCGGCAATCGCCACTTTGTACCCTCTAGAAATCAGTTGCTCTATATAGGTAGCAGCAGCATGGTATGGGACTCCGCACATCGGAATAGTACCGCCATCGCGGCTAGTTAGTGTTATTTCTAATTCCTGGGATGCCTTAATTGCATCGTCAAAAAACATTTCGTAAAAATCGCCTAAGCGAAAAAATAAAAAGGCATCTTGATAATCTGCCTTTACGGTTAAATATTGTTGTATCATCGGCGTATAACCAGCCATAATGACCTCCACGATTATATTCATTTCTACTTACTTCGACAAACTATTATAACATAAATCAGGAACATCAGACCCGTCGAATATTTTCCATAATAACGGAAACCTATACTTTTTAATCTTATAAGGAAAATAAGAATCAGAAAATCCTCCATAAATTTAATTAGAGGATAGAGACCGGCTTTATCGAATAATATTTATTAACTATTATTAAATTTGAGGTGGTTACATGTCAGGTTGGTTTGCCCGCAGTTACAAAAACTATGACTTTGAAATGTATTCCGTCAGCCATTTTGTGATTATATCCATTTGTATTTCGGGTTCGGCACTACTATTTATATATAGAGATAAATTAAAAACAGAGAAATGGCGCGCTGCTGAAATCGGGATTGCCATTTCGTTACTATTAATAGAAACAACTTATCATATTTGGATGTTGATTAATGGCAGCTGGAATGTCAGCCATGCCATCCCATTGGAATTATGCAGCATTAGTCTTATATTAACTGTGTCTTTATTACTGACAAGAAAAAAAATCATTTATGAAATTCTATTATTTACCGCAATATTAGGTGCATCTCAGGCAATATTCACTCCCTTATTAAATTATGACTTCCCACACTTTCGATTTTTTCATTTCTTTTATACTCATTTAATCATCATCTGGGTTCCACTCTATTTTACGTGGGCAAAAGGATATCGGCCAACAATTTGGTCTGTAGTAAAATTATTTATCTTTTTGAATGTATTGATGCCAATTATTATGTTCATCAATAAACTAGTTGGCGGAAATTATATGTTTCTAAGCCACAAGCCAGACAGTGCCAGTTTATTAGATGTTCTGGGGCCGTACCCTTGGTATATTTTATCTCTTGAGGGATTGTTACTATCATTAAGTTTAATCATTTGGGCTATATTCAGGGAAAAGGCCGCTGTAAGAATAGAAGTGTCTAGGGACGAACCATTCCAATAATTACATCTTTTTATTGACCTTTTTCGATAAAATCATTATAATAAGAAACGTTCCTAATAAGTGTCCCGATAGCTCAGCACGTTCGAATATGCTCCAGTGATTTTGCTTCAGCGTACTGATCGAACCACTTCCTGATTCATCTTTCTGAGATCAGGACGGGAAATACTTTTTATGTGTGAAAAACAAAATATATTAGTTTTACCTTGTCCCGATAGCTCAGCAGGATAGAGCAACAGTTTCCTAAACTGTAGGTCGGAGGTTCGAATCCTCTTCGGGACGTTTAAAAAACCTTGCCATTGCAAGGTTTTTTTGTTTTAACTATTATAGTTTTAAAAATATGAGCATATCTTTCATCCATATCTACTATTAAACTGTGTTTTCAGTTAGTTAAATAATTTCTTAGACAACAATTCCAGTTAGCTTTTCATTATCCTGTTTAATAAATAATTCCTTGACCTTTACATGCGATGGGAGCAGCGGATGATGGCGAATGGTGTGAACTGTTTTTTGGACACCATCCCTTAATGTTTTGCCTCCCTGTAACCATTCACTTACCGTACCCGCGGGAAATTCCGGCTTGGTATTATTAAAAAGATACTCCAGTGTTTTAATCTTATCCTTTGTTTCTTTGTTTTTATTAATATGGATTAGTATATCCTCCGTGTTTTTTTGATAATCATCTGTGAAGGCAACAACGATTTCTTCAACATTTTCCTTAAAGACCGCAATGATGATGTCCCTCATTATTTCGTCGAGGGGGTGTGAAATGAGTGGTTGATATCTTTGTAAGATTATTATATTTTCCGGATTGACATTGGTTTCTTTTTTAATAAAACGTTCTACTCTATGATCCATACCAATCACATATAGTACTTTTTTCTTTTCATCTCTAGACATCAAATCACCTCTTTCTTCATTTATATCGTACTCTATACAAATTCTGATGCTTTAACATAATTTACTTTGAAGATTGCTGGCAAGCTTAAAGATCATTGCTCGTTCTCCAGTTTGTGTACTAAGATCGGTGTGAAAGCTAATTACTTCTTCCCCTGTTAACTTTAAGATAATTTCCTTTAAATCATTCAGTCCGGATTCCACTAAACTATGGCGATATTCTTTTACCGATAACAAGCCTTCTTTATCCCGACATACTTCATATTCTGCTGGAGTTAAAATTGCGCCAAGATTCACAATCACCATATCGCGTAATATATCTGATTTAACTGATACGGAGCCTCGTCCAAGATAATTTTTCTCCCAATGTGTTAAAGCTTTGCTTATTTCAGCTTCAAGCATTCCTTTTGATTTTTCCATATCGATTCCTTTCCCTTTATTCAAAGTTTAAGACCAGCTCTCCCAGTGTCCTTCCGGGTCAATGGACGATAGCCGAATCCATCCATTTTTCACTTTTTGCTGAAAGGCATGATCGTGGTTCAGCATCCGTTTTACATATTCCCTCGGCGCCTGGATGACCACCAGCAAACGTAGTGGTTCATGATAAGCCTCTCCATCTGATTTCATTACAGACTGCCAGGGAAGTCCCGATAATAAGTCACTGGCGTTTCCCTGCATGACCCCGAGCCCTGCAGTGACGGTTTGGGTTGTTTTATTCCCGCTTCCATAATAATGTGGGGCAACAGTAGACGCATAATATTGCAGGTTAATCCATTGAGCTACCGTTGCTGGTCCGGATATGATGTTTGCGAGAATACCACCATTTTTATCCTTCTTCCAGTTATAATTATTGAGGAAGACCCTTCCCTCCAGATTGCACCCTTGGGTGAGCCTCCGTTCCCCAATGATAAACGCAGCATTGCGCGCCAAACCCCATTCCGGACGCACCTCACTCCAATCTTCTGAAAGCCGCTGGGCCTCAGCCTTCGGATTTTTCAAATGGGTACCGAGATTTGGCAATTGTGAAATCCGCTCGAAATTGGCTTCCTCACTTACCTTTGGCAACTCGGTTTGGACACGCTTAAATGCTTGTTTAGCTTCATTTAATAGTTCCGGAAGGTAAAGAAAGCGTAGCTCATCAAGTGTGGTAATATGCTCAGCAGCTGCAAAAACGGTATCTTTCGGAATGATTATTCCCTCATTTTCAAGGCTCATCCTTACGGTTGGAAGATTGCACAATTCTGCCAGCACCCTTGCATTGAATGCGCCTGATGCTCCTCCACACGCACCACAATCGAGTGCAGAACTATATGGATTATTCGTGCTGTGACTTCCATGTCCGCAAATAACCACTAGGGGTGCAAAATGATCAGTGAGCCCCATCATTAGTAGAGCCTGCCTTACGTAGTGGACTTTTTCTTTCACCGAAAAACCAGTTGGCAAAGCTGTTTCAGATATTTGCGTATGGTTTAGCGAGAGTTCTGCGGATGGTTTATGGAGCCAGCTTTGGTGCATTTTCCTTAATGTCTGGCCTGCACTTCTTGGCACAAAGCTGCGAGCGAGTGTTTGCAGGCTGAGCCAAGGACCACTAATTTCCGGCAATACCATACTGGAAATCAGATTATGCTTCATAGCAGCAAATGTATAACCTATTGAATTGACTGCATGATGCCTTTGTTGATAGGATTCAGACTCAGGTGAAAACTCTTTTATTTTGTGTTGCGGTTTAAACATGACAGGCAAAGAGTTATGTGCATGGTTACTGCCAAGCTCGCAGGTTGCTATTGGTAATCCGAAAAATCCTGCTGTGCCAAAAGTCTGAAAATCTCCTCTTTTTTCAAGGCTGCGGCGAAAAGGCTCTGAACGAACATCGATACAAAATACAAACTGGGCTAGTGCCTGACTTATGTTTTCCGCCGTTTCTTCCTTATGTTGGGATATAAGCATTTTCTTTAATTGGTCTTCATATGTTTTCTCCCATGCTTCAAGCCATAGGCGATTGCGTTGAATCTTATCAAAACGGTAGGCAAGGATCAAATATGCCTTTATTTCTGTAGAGGATAACTGAGACCAAGCATTGATTGGCAGGTTACCCCATTTGGCCCAGGCCGCAATTAATGGTTCTACATGTACTTTATTCTTTCTTTTTTCAGGCAAGGGAAGAAAGGGTTTAACTAATGCCCATTCCATTGATATTCTAACGGCTAAATACTCTAGCAGCAGCGAACTTTCTTCGGCTGATTGCTGCGAACGCCATAGCATCATGCCACTCCAGCCCGGTAAAGCAAGGAAATGCATTTCAAAATAGGCTTGAATTTCTGAAAATTGAATTTCTAGAGCGGACAATACTTCCCTTAATGCCGCAGCAGCTTCTTCCGGCAAATAACTTAATTGTTTACGCTGATTACGGCTAAGTGCCGGGTCATGCTGGACTAGTTTCCGCCATGCACGATAGAAACCTTCTTCACGATTTGGCATCGACCAAACTGCTTGGGACTCATCAAGAAATAATTTACACCATTTAATCATGTGGCTGTTAAGATCGTGAGCAGCATTTACCCTTCCTAGCTGTTCCAAGCGTTGGCTATAGGTTTTAACCGAATGTTTTTCGGCCATTTCGGGTGCAAAACGGCTTAGTTCTCTTACAAGACTTTTTAACTCAGATTCATCCAAAGTATTGGAAGGTAGTTGCTTTTGCATGAGCGCAGCTAGGCAGAACTGCTCTGCGACCTTACGCGGCAACTCCAAAGATTGTGTGTTTAGCCAATGTTGAAGTCCATTTTTTAAAAAATCTTGATGGATCTCACCGCGTTCCCATGCAGATTGAAGTAAAGAGTCATTCGGATAGATATCTATATCACAAGTATCTTTGAGCCAATAGGCCGTTTTTTCAAACGTTTGTCCCTCAAAACCTACCCAGGGGCTACGTGCTGCAAATGTGTTAATAGGCCCGAGCGGTACAATAACGCTACTGGCGGTGTTCACCAAGTCAATAAGATCAAAATCAAGGCTATCAGGGATACTTTCCCAATGTAAGGTTCTTGCAGATGTTGAATTCATTGTAAATGACCTCCCTTAAAGAATGATTTTGTCAAATACTTAGGATGACTTTCTATCAAATTATTTTGAGGTTCACCCAATCGTACAAGCCAAAGATAAATAACAGTATAGGCAGCTGATGAACGATGACGAGCAAGCCATACACCTGCAGCACTTCCGGCCAATAAAATAATCAAAAGTAATATTGCCGCTGGTTCCGGTGGTTGAATTCCCTTTGGGATTGAATTTTGTAATACACCATAAAAAGCATCATGGACGAAATGATATACAATTGCCACTACTGCAACTAAAGAAAAGCCTACAATTCGCGCGATATGTCCATTTCCAAAAGCCACGAGCTGGGTCCAGGCTAATGAAACTGACCACCCTAAGGTAAGGGCGCTTATGAATTGATAATTCTCCCCAGAAGAAGATAGCCAAAGACCAATTGCCGCCAGGAGTCCTAAAATCCCTCCTGTGATTGTCCATAATAATGACCGTGGCTGGTTTGCCCCGGGAGTTTGCTTCTTGTGATGGTCAAGCGCGGAACCAGACTGTAAGAAAAGAGTTGACTTAAATAGACCATGTAAGACTGCGTGGATAATGGCTGCCAAAAAAGCACCTAACGCACATTGGATGAACATGAACCCCATCTGTGCAATCGTAGACCCTACCAGCTGCCGTTTATAATCTACCTGGACCAGCATAATTCCTGTACCTATCATGACTGAAACACTAGACAATATAAGTAAAATAATTTGGGCTATATTTCCGCTAAAAATCGGAGAGAACCGTGTCAAGATCATTCCACCTGCGTTCACTAATCCCGCATGCATTACCGCGGATACAGGAGTAGGAGCTACTACTGTATTTACTAACCAGCGGTGGAAAGGCCACTGTGCTGCCGGAATGACGACAGATAAGATTAGCATCAGGCTAATACAAGTCCTTTCCCATAAACCAAGCTGTGTAAGACTTCTTTTTGCGAGGACAAGCGACAACTGCCAATGCCCAGTGGATTGGGTTATCCAGATGACAGCTCCCAGCAATATAAGCCAGCTTATTGCAAATAGTAGTCCTGATTGTTTAGCTGCGTTTCTAGCAACACTCCAATCTTTATTTAATCTTATCAGCAGTATCAGCCCAAAGAGTGTTGTCCCCCAGCAAATCAGTAACAGGCGAAGATCATTACAAAGCCAGACAACTGAATCAGCAGTAGTAGTAATAGTCAGCAAAGCAAAATATTTTCTATAGGACCGTTCACCAAGGAAGTAACGAACAGAATAGCGTTGCACGATAAAACCGATGGTAAGAACAAACGATACCAGCAGCCATGATAACGAATCAAGCAACCAGGGGCCATAAATGGTGGTCTCCTGGGTGGTAAAAAGAATCAGTAGGGCAGCTAGTGGCGGCAACAATGTAAAACCGACGTGAAGTCGAACATAAGACAGTGGAACCCTTGGGTATAATAGGAATAGTGCACTAAGTACAGAAACCGCAAGCAATACAAAAAATATTTCTGGCAGGGAATTTACCATTTTGCTTCCCTCTTTCTGCCAATAGAATCATCCGACATTATGAAAATATGACTTTGATTGATTTCCTTCATTACACTGCATTCCTTTCTGTTTATAAAAAACAAAAAAACCGACAATTTTTAAGCATAATGGTCAAAACCATTACACTTTGAAAATCGTCGGTTTACTTTTAACGGGCCATTCAGGCCTTTTAATTGTCTACCTAAATATGTAATTTTGTATTCATTCCTAAGGAGGTAAATTTACGATTACCTTTTAGTTATAGATTTACTTTTTCATTGAATCAATAAAGTTATTAACATAATGCTAAAGAAATCTATTTAATTGAAGAAAAGATTTATTCAAATTATTGATGAAATGAATTTTACTATTAATGTAACATTCTGTCAAGTAGTAATTCGGTTATAATCGCGGTACCTTTAAATTATCAATATAGATAGATTGATATTTCTAGCACCGGATGCGAAATCCCCTTTACATAAAAAGACCGGCCAGCGCCGGTCTTCAGTGCTATATTGAATTCGCACGCCCAACCCTTTTCTTAAACCCATTTGCAAGTGGGACGACAATGATGGCGGCGATGACGATCTGCATGATATTACCTGGGACGGAGCCGAACGGCTGGATCCAGTTACCAAAAAGGATAACTTCTGTAAAATAATAGCCGACAACTTTTATGATCAGGGCAGCAGCCACTGCCAGTACATGTACGAAAACCTTTTTGCCGGGTATCTTTTCAGCAATAAGGCCAGCTACATATCCCATTGCCCCAACGATAACAAACGTAAACGGAGCCCATAATGCCCATCCTGAAACAATATCAAACAAAGCCATTCCGAAGGCACCTGCTATCGCACCTGTTTTTTTGCCAAAAACAAACGCGGCAATTAAAAGCGGCACGTTGCCCAAATGGATCAGACCCCCATTTCCCATCAGCGGCAGCCTGATGTTGATAAACATTGTGGCCAGAAATGTTAAAGTGATAAATAGTGCATTGAGAACCAGGATTCTCGTTTTGTTTTGTTCTTGCGTAAACATGTAAATCCCCCTTGTCATTTCAAGTGCTAGTGTTTTGTTTAAAAATGAATCTTATCTTCTTTAATGATTACTAGTATAATAAAATCTGACAATATAAAAAGTGTCACTTTTTAAATAATCTCCATGGTCAGAGAGGAGGAATCCCAAATGGATATGCTTATGTTTGAATTGAATAAAGACACAACAAAACCCTTGTATGAACAGCTTTATGTTGGTATCAAAACTGCCATTATGAGCAAACAAATTGAAGTTGGTACGAAACTACCCTCCAAAAAAAAATTAGCCGATTTTTTAAACATCAGCCAAACAACCATTGAAGTTGCCTATGCCCAACTGATTGCAGAGGGCTTTATTATGTCAAAACCGCGGATTGGATTTTTTGTAGAGGATATTAATGAATTACCATATATCGAAACAGAACGGGTAGAGTTGCCTGTAGAGGACTCGGATGAAAAAATAATCCAATTTGACTTTCACCCCGGAAAAATTGATACAGACTCCTTCCCTTTTTCACAGTGGAGGAAATATGCTAAAGATTTATTTGATTATCCATCAAAAGAGTTGTTACAGATTGGAGAATCCCAGGGTGAATATATGTTACGGACTGAAATAGCAAAATACCTTTATCAATCGCGGGGGATTGTGTGTAAGCCGGATCAAATTGTGATTGGTTCGGGAACGGAGCAACTCCTTCCAATGATTTTAAGGCTGCTTGAAAATGATTTAAACTTCGCACTCGAGAATCCCGGATATTCGGCAATCCCTAGAATCCACTTGCAAAATAAAGCAATCCCAATTCCGGTTGATGAAGATGGATTGATTGTAGATGAACTTGAAGAAACAAATGCGAATGTGGTTTACATTACGCCATCCCACCAATTTCCGACCGGTGCGGTCCTTTCCGCAACAAGAAGAACACAGCTTTTGCATTGGGCAGCAAAAGCTGAAAATCGCTACATTATTGAAGACGATTACGACAGTGAATTCCGTTACACCGGAAAACCCATTCCCGCATTACAAGGGATGGACCAGAACAATAAGGTCATTTATCTGAGTACTTTTACCAAGTCATTAATGCCGTCATTGCGAGTGGCGTATTTTGTTTTGCCCACAACATTGCTGAAAAAATATAAGGAATCATTCAGTTATTATTCAGCTACTGTCCCGAGATTCGACCAGCATATTGTAGCCAGCTTCATGAGAGACGGCAATTTTTCAAAACACTTAAATCGTATGCGGAAAATTTATCACAAAAAACTTAATAAACTGACCCATTTTTTTAAAACGTATTATTCTGAAGTCATCATCACTGGAAACCATGCCGGGATGCACATTTTAATTTCCCTCCCACTAAAAAAAAGTGAACATGAGTTAAAAATAATCGCGGCAGAAAGCTCTATCGCCATTTACCCTGTAACCGATTACCTGTTAAAGCCAGTAGAATATAAGTATCCAACATTTCTGTTAGGGTTTGGCGGCATCCCAATTGGGAAAATTGAGGAAGGCATTCACCAATTAATGCAATGCTGGGGTATTGCAAAAAAATTTAGAGGATAGAACGATTTCTCGAACCATTAATTGCTAGTAAGGAAAATCTGAATTTCCAGCCCGAAACGGTACAAGGCGATCCCATCTATTCAGTAAAGGTTATATAACATGAATTAAAAGGAGCGACCTTATAAAAAGGTAGCTCCTATTTGACATATCTTCCTATTTTGTCGCTGTTGCCAAGGCAACTTCAGGTGATGTTACCTTATCATAAAAATCAACGAATTGATCACGCTCGGCGCTATCACGGTATGCCATAGCGACACGTGGATGTTCATTCAGGACACCTGAAATCATATAAGGAATGATATAGCCCCATTCCCACCTTTGACGCATCTCAAGCATATGCTTTTCAATTATTCCCAGAACTGGCTTGAGCTCATACCTTGTTTTTTGGATGTAGCTAACGAGAAGTTCTGTATGACAGTTACCTGCAGCACGCCCCATACCGTAAACAGAAGAATCTAGGAATGTTACTCCGTTTTTCATAGCAGATAGTGTATTGGCGAATGCCAATTGCATGTTGTTATGAGTGTGTATTCCGAGTTGTTTATTAGGAATCATTTCTTTAAACTTTTTCACTTGATGCTCAATATCTGCTGGATCTAAACTTCCAAATGAATCCACGATATAGACCACATCTACAGGACTATTTCGTACTAATTCAAATGCTTCAATAAGTTTCTTTTCAGGGACACTTGATAAAGCCATAATGTTTAGGGAAGTCTCATACCCTAAATCATGAAACATTTGCACAAGTTCTAAGCCTTTATCTACTTCACGTATGTAACATGCTACACGAATCATATCTAAGACACTTTGCTCACGGGGCAGAATATCATTTGGATCAACACGGCCAATATCTACTAAAGCAGACAACTTCGTGAACTTTTTCTCCGGAATAATTTCTTTTAGGAAGTGATCGTCAAGAAATCTCCATGGATTAGGTTCTGTTGCGTTAAGGAGCTTAGGAGAATTTTTGTAACCAATCTCCATGTATTCAACACCTGCAGCACTCAGACCATTATATAAGTCTTGAACAAATTCGACACTAAAATCCCAATTATTAACCAAACCACCATCACGAATGGTACAGTCTAAAATTTTGCTATTACGTTCCATAATGTAACCCCCTATTCCTCATTTACTGATTTTTTAAACTTTAACGCTTTTATTTAATAAAATCTTATTGTGTTTATATCATTTTTCATTTCATAGTGTCAATCTATTATTCTGAAAATTAATATATTTGGGTTTAATTAAATGATTCAACTTCAATTTACTTATTCTACACCTGGGAACCATCCTCTTGAACGACGCAAATAATAGTAGATATTTTGAATTTGTCATGTGATCTGTCCTCCATTTATCATTCAAATGCTAATAAGAGAAAAAGCAAGGTTTTGAAACCTTGCCTCAACTTCTCCTATAAAGTATTCTAACAATTCTCCTCCACTATACTATTAGCTGCCCTCTTCCTCGCCCGTAAAAATTTCACCACATTTAAAACAATTGTTTTTGATACGGCATAGGTTGGGACGGCTAATACCATTCCAAGCACGCCAGCAAGGTTTCCAGCTGCTAACAAAATAATAATAATGGTTGCCGGGTGCGTATCTAGGGTTTTGCCAAGAATAAGCGGTGATAAAACATTCCCTTCAATTTGTTGTGCTATGACTATTACCACCACAACCAGCAAGGCCTTTGTCGGGGAATCAAAGAGTGCGATTAATACTGCAGGTGCGCCGCCAATAATTGGGCCGACATATGGGATGATGTTGGTAAAGGCCACGGTTAGAGCCAAAACGAGCGCAAAGGGCATGTCAATGATCAAGTAGCCAATGAACGCAAGTGTCCCTACAGCTATAGCTACTGTCACCTGACCTTGAATGTAGGCCGAAAGCGTCTCTCCAGTTTCTTTTAAAATAGATAAGCCTTCCTCTCTGTACACATGCGGTATAAATTTCCCTACCGCTTTAGGGAACTTGTGTCCATCCTTAAACATGTAAAATAATAAAAAGGGGACAGTGACTAAAATAATCGCAATATTAGCAATGACGCCAAATATATTCCCAATAGCGCCTGTAATTCGGTTTGGGAGTGTGTTTCCAAACTGCATTAGTCTTTTTTGCATTGATTCAATCAAATCGCTTTGCTGGGTCATAAATCGTTTAAACTCAGAAGAATGCGCCAAGTTATCAACAAACTTCATGGTTCTATCCGCATAGCCTGGGATTTCATTAGCAAGGGCTGTTATCTGCTTGGTAATAGCGGGCACCAAATTACTAATGGCTAAAACTAGGATTCCTGCAAAAACAACATAGATAATCAGAATTGCCACAATCCTTGGTATCTTTCGCCGTGACAGGAAATTCACAATTGGATTCAGCATAAAAAATAGGAAGCCTGTAATTAAAATCGGAAAGAATATCGTGGAGAAAAAAATGCCAATCGGTGCGAACAAAAATGAAATTTTTGTTGAGACTAAAATGATGGTGAAGAAAAGTAAGATTTGAATCAGCCAGAATTGTAATTTTGACTTTCGCAAAATAGCTACCTCTTATTCTTATGTATTTGTTAAAAGTATATCAAACACAATGTATCAGGTACAATATTTTCCATTGTAAAAAGGACGCTACCTTCGGATAACAGCCCCTTTTTTGCTATGTTCAGCTTACCGAATAAGAACAGCCCTACCTTCATATAGTTAAGAATGGGGTAGTCTACATTTTCGTAAAGGGGGGAGTTTATGTTTAAATTTTTTTCTTTAAAAAAGCAGAAACCAATGGAAAAAGATGAAAAAATAAACTCTCTGATTTTAGAAAAATTAGACCGGATGATTGAGCTTTTGGAACAGCAGCCGCAAGAATCTACTGGAAATGGAAAGAATATTCATCTTGAACATGTTCAGATTGAACATTTGGAAAATATTATTTTTCGCTTAGATCATATCGAAATTGATCAGTTAAGCGGGAAGTTACTGATTGGGACAAATATTACCGGCTCCGACGACCTAGCCGTTTCACTTCTCGGGAAAATTGACAAAGAAAGTACAAAAAAAGAGGCTGCAGAGGAAAACATGGCCTCACAGCAAAAAATGACGCAGACTGAGAAAGGCTTTCGTTTTCATAGCGGACTTTAATCATTCCTGGTTGACATTGGCGATTTTTACATCTGCATCCTCAATAATTGCATCCACCGTATCATTATCGTTGGTTATATTTACATTACATAATAATTGATTTTGATTCCCGTACGTACTTCCTTGTGCTTGGTTCACCTTCTCGTTTGCATCCATCCCGGTTATATGTCCTTCCCCAATCGATACCATCGCATTTTGCAGCATTGTGTTGACGTTTACACTATCGAATGTAAGGTTTGATGTCTTGTCTGCCCCCGGATCTTCAAACGAAATATTGATGTCACGATCATCAATCGGGGTATCGATATAATCCGGGTCATTTAAAATGGATACGTTTTGATAAAGAAGATTAGATTGTCCGCCTATTTCTCCAATAACCTGATTTACTTTGCCATGAGCACTCCAGCCAACAGCATTATTTCGTTTACCTATAAAAATGCCGGATTGCCGCTCCATGGACTGGACATTAATATTCCCGGAAAATTTAAATTCAAATGACTGAATCATTCTCTTCACCACATTTCTCCATTTACCGTTTTCTTACATTACCTTATGATTGGAGCCCTGGCATTGTGATGCCGACAGATAACAGAGAAATATTTGTATCATCCGCCCAGGAAATTGAATAGGCTAATAAGAAAGCGGCAGCCTCAGTGATGTTATTTTATTTTTAGCAAAAAAAGGATGATCGGTAGATGAAACTTTCTTTAGAGAATATCTCCATTTCAAAAATCGGGAAATCTTCAGGTGTTTTTATTGGAAAAACCAATACCATTCAACAATTTCATCATGAAACATGCGTAAATGAGGTCGTTGGAAGCCTAACGGGAAGCAAAAATAAGTTAACTCAAAGTGTTTGGATTACCAACAAAGTGAAGGGAGGTTGAATCATACGTGGCATCCCCAATTCTTTCTCCTACATTTCATATCGGCACCATCAAAATCGGAAGCATTGAAGCAGCATCTTGCTTTAGTATTGGAAATAACTTCATTGAGGACTTTAAGAGTAATAAAAAACATTATCAAGGATTAGGCAATCTTCACGGTGACAACAACAACTTTTCTCATTCGACCGCCTCATTAACACATCATGACCCTTCTCAAATGGAAGGGAACCACAACAATACCTCCCCAAACCCTTAAGTAAAAGGGTTTTTCTTTATGTACAGAAAAAGCCATTTAAACTGAGGGAAAGCTCCTCGCTTTGAATGGCTATAAAAAGCTTTTAGATATTCCCGCCTAAATTTGGCTTGAAATCCTGATCCAAGATTACTCCATCAATGCCATCTAAACTGTCGATATTATTTCCTACATTCATTGAGACTATATTAAACAGACCAAATGTACCCCCAAATGCCAAATTGTATTTCCGGTTGGCATCCATCCCGGTAACAATTGACTGGCCAACAGTAACAGCTGAGTTTTGCTGTGGTGTATTAACGTTCAATACACCTAAATTAATTACGGAAGGCACCCTATTTCCCCCTATCCTTTCCCCTGCTATAACCATTTTATGTGTTCGGCTTTTTTCGGTGAAAGAATCAAGAAAAACGGGAGCTGTTTTTCCTAATTGCTTGCGGTTACAACTTGCAGTAATTCATTGCGGTCAATATAACTGCCAGTGAATTCATGTGTCAGCTTTCCATTTTCATTAAAAATAAATGTCTTGTTATCATGAATTACTTCCGTTCCATGTTTTTCAAAATGTACCTCTAATGCATCAGTTAATTTTTGAATATCATTCATGTCCCCCGTTAGCAATTTTAAATAGGACATATCAAAATTCATTTTCTGTGCATGCTCTTTCATTGCTTCAGGTGAATCGTTTTCTGGATCAAGCGACACAGAAACGAGTACGAGATTATCTGTCTTACTCCCATTCGCTTTAAGATCCTGCTGCAGGTTACTATAATTGCCCAATAATATTGGGCAAGCATTTGGATCGATGCAGTTCACATAGGTAAAGGTCAATACCACTGTTTTTCCCAAGAGATTTTGTTTGGACACTTTGTTCCCCTTTTCATCGATTAAGTTAAAATCGGGCATTGTGACATCTTTTGAAACCTTATGAGCATTTTCTGCCGTTTTTATCTCAACCGAAAACTGTTTTTCTTCCTCAACTTTAGCACCCTCATGTTCGACGAGGATAGTAGCTAGCCAGTCGCCATTCATCGGTAAATCTGCCGTTCCAATATATTTTCCATCACCAATCTCTTCTACGGTTACAGAAATGGTTCCATGATCCATATTTTTCATATTTAAATTAGCGCTTACTTTGGCACCTTTTACGGGATTACCCGCCTTATCTGTAACTTTAATTTGCATGGCATATGGTTTTCCGGGAGTAAACGTTTTTGGTGCTGAGAGCTTTACGTTTACATTATTTGATGCCCCGCAGCCAGCGGCAACAAATACGAGGAGAAGACTTATGATGAAAATAGATATTTTTTTCATGTAAAAACCAACCTTTCAACAATCCCGCATAGTTAATTCCAACTAATTTCACTATATCCCTCTATCATTGGTTTATCTGTGAAGTTGTTCACGATTTATCTTTCCATATAAAAAGATTCATAAACTTGTCATGAATCTCTTAACGAACTATACTAATTATTTTTCACATCCGTACTTCTATTTTTATTTGTTAAAAAACCTTCTTTATCTACACGAACGATTCCATATATGTTAAATTAATAAAAACGGAGTTTTCAGAATAATCCGAAGGAGGTTGTGCTTATGCAGCATTTTTACTTATTTATCCTGATGTGTATTCTTCTCATCATTTTACCTGGCCCGGATACCGCGATGACTACTAAAAATACACTTACCGTCGGCAGGTCTGGCGGCATGAAGACCCTTTTTGGAACGTGTTGCGCTTTATTGATTCACACCTTTGCAGCCGTTGTCGGTCTTTCTGCTATTATTGTAAAATCAGCATTATTATTTTCTATTTTTAAATATGCCGGTGCTATTTATTTAGCGTACATTGGCTTTAAAACATTGTGGTCCTTAAGAAGCGGCGAAGTGGCGGCGAGTGTTGACACAAATGGGGAAAATAAATACGGAAAAAAATCATGTTTCCGTCAAGGGTTTCTCACCAATCTCCTGAATCCAAAGGTTGCCATCTTCTTTTTAACCTTTTTACCGCAATTTGTGGACAGAGGGAGTGACACCTTTTTTCCCTTTCTAATTATGGGCATCACCTATACAGTGCTTACGCTTTTTTGGTTCATTCTATTTATCTATTTAATTAATCAAATCAGCGCATTTATGAAAAAGCCGTCCACTCAAAAAGTTGTTCAAGGAATAACCGGGATAGCCCTACTCGGCTTTGGTCTAAAACTAGCCCTTGAAAAATCACATTGATAGAGGGTAGAGGGTAGCAAGAGCACTATTTGCACAATGGTAGGAGTAGAAATGGTGTCAGGCACCATGTAAAAAGGACTTCAATGGAAGTCCCTTTTTGTCTTTATTGTTCTATTGTTTGAAGTTTTGATAGCATTGGCCGATTATTTTCCCAGAAAACTTGAACAGGAAGATCAAAGTATGAACTCAACTGTTCGCTTGCTATCATGGTCTTTGTATTTCCCTTCGAAAAAACTTGTCCCTCTTTCAGTAATAATGTTTTATTAAAAACAGGTAATATTTCTTCAACGTGGTGCGTGACGTAAATCAATGTGGGTGCACCAGGGCTTTTTGCCATTCTGTCAATGGACTCTAACAACCGCTCGCGTGCAATAAAATCAAGTCCGTTTGTAGGCTCGTCAAGAATTAGCAGTGATGGATCCGGCATTAAAGCCCTTGCTATTAAGACACGTTGTTTTTCCCCTTGAGACAACGTTTCATAATTTCTGTTTGCATATTCCATGCATCCAAGGTTCTGAAGCAGGCTTACTGCCTTACTCCTAATTTGATCTGTTGGTTTTTCATACAATCCTATAGAGGCAAAGGCACCACTTAAAACCACCTCAAATGCGTTATCACCTGGATAAAACCTCTCTTGCAGCGAGGATGATACAAAGCCAATCCGTTTTCGAAGTTTTTCCCCAAGATATGTTTTCCCAAATTCCATTCCTAAAATCGCTATTTTCCCTTTAGTCGGGAAGTTGTAGGCATTTAGTAAATTTAATATTGCGGTCTTTCCAGAGCCATTTAAGCCGAACAAAGCCCAATTTTCCCCTTTTTGGATTTTCCAATTGATATCCTGTAAAATCCACTTTCCATCACGTTTTAATGAGACATTTTCAAGCTGCACAACCATTTTATGGCTCCTTTCTATCTTCAGAAGAGTTTTTTTATATTTTTATAGTATCAAACTTTTCAGAGAATTAAACGTTAAATATCTCCAAAAAAAAAATAAAGTAGGGAAACCTCTTTCGAGGCTTCCCCCTTATCAAACCGTACGTGCCCTATTAAGGCATACGGCTTACCAATGTGTTACAAATGGTCAATACGTTGCCAATCTTTGAGCATATTTCATTTTGCGGACACGGTCAGGAGTATAATACTCTTGACCCTTTTCTTTTGCCTTTAGGATTCGTCTTTCCTGTTCTTTCTTTTGCTTTTCTTTCATTCGAAGAATGTAACTTTCTAGAGAAAAGCCATATATCTTGTGGTAGTAATACCAGTATGAAGGGATAAGTCCAATAATAGCAAAGAACTCATTATTCCATTTTGTTTTCATCGCATGACCTTTTCTTTGGCTAGGGTGTTTGTGAATCATGGCTACTCTTAACCTTTGTCGAATATAGCCATCTATCGCAAGTAGTTCTTTCCCAAATGCTTTAAAGAAGCATGAACTGTTAAATCCGTGTTCTTCATTTGCCTTAATTGCTTTATAAATATTGAGAAAATAGTTTACTTTTCCTCGAATCACTGGGTTAACATACTCAATCCACTTTTCCTTACTCAGAGTGAGTGTTTTCTTCGTCTTGACTTTGATTTTCTGGCGAAAATCATTCCAAGTTGATTCTTTCGGTTTAGCTATATAGTATGGCTTACCATCCTTCTTGCGTTTTCTCCAGTGTTCGAAAGTGAATCCCATAAAGTCAAAGTCATCATCATCGAAGTTTACAAATTTTGTTTTCTCCGTTGCAAGTTCCAACCCAAGTTCGGCTAATTTCCTTTTCGTAATATCTGCCGCTCTCTTTATGTCTTCTTTGGTTTTTGCGAATAACAAAAAGTCATCGGCGAATCTTACAAAACGAATATTGTTTTCAGCCCAGATCCAATCAAGTTCATTTAAATATACGTTCGCTAGTAACGGAGAAATAACCCCTCCTTGCGGAGTGCCGGTATCTGTTGAGTGAAATTTACCTTCTTCCATATAACCAGCTTTTAGCCACAACCAAATCATATCTAACACTGTACCATCTGCGATGTATTTATTTAATACTCTCATCAGCTTCTTATGTGGGATATTATCGAAAAAGCCTTTAATATCTGCATCGAAGATGTAATTATATCCTTGTTCGATATTCGCCATGATTATTTGCAGGACACGTTCTGCACCAACATTTGGTCTGTATCCACATGACCATTTGTGAAAGATATCCCTTTCGAATTTCGGCTGAAGTACATTTACTATTGCCTGTTGGACAATTCTATCTTCAATATTCGGAATGCCTAAGGGTCGCTTTTTGCCATTTTTCTTAGGAATATAATGTCTTCTTACTGGTGACGGCTTATACTCTTTATTTCTCAGTCTCTGTAGAAGCGAGTCCAGATTTTCATCTAAGTGATATCTATAGCTGTCAATTGTTTCGCCATCAATACCACCTGACCCGTTGTTGGCTTCTACCTTTTCCCAAGCAGCTTTTAGCCTTCTGTCGAAAAGTATTTGTCCATAAATACTATGCCATTTGAATTTTAACGTATGATTCATTACATATTCCGCACCCTTCATTGTGTACATTCAGTTCGTTTATACCGAGGTATCGTTTTCTGTTAACATTACACATCTTTACAGATGTGGAGCCACAAGGTCGTTCCCCTTCCGTTCATGCATGGTTTAGTCCATACACTACTTCCGTACTATGAGAACGTCTGACTTCTCCATTCACATCTAGCATTTCGGATTACCCTTATAGGTAGATGTCCCTTTGGGTTGGAATGGAGACCTCACGGGGTCATCGCACCTTCCTTCTAAACATACCCAGCACCATCACTTGATAAATTGCCTCTATCCGGCTGATTCATTGGTATAGAGACCACTAATGTTATAGTGGGCTTCCCATTATATTCGCATAGTCGCCAACTTACCCTGCCGCCGTGCTTCACACTTATTGCATTTGGGTCTGCTTATCCGACTGCGGGTCTCTCGATTGTCCGCATCTCCTTCAGACATCACCTCACGGTGATGCCCTAGATTAGTCTTCACTAGTTGTATCAGCACTCTAGTGGAAGGATTTTCACCTTCGGGAAAACGAGTCTTCTAGGATTCGGGAGCCGTGTTTATCGCAATAACGTACTCCAACCTTTAACAACTCATTCAGTGCAGTTCTACTGCACAAGGTACGACTGCCTGTCGCACAAATAAAGAACCCCATTTAAAAATGTGGGTTTCTTTACCTGTCATTATGATAAAGTGCTTTTGATGGCATTCCTAAAGAAGCACCTTTCTTAGTTTTTCCGTTAATGCTGGTATTACTGTCCTGCAGTCAGCAACTACCCCGATATTAGCACGTTTAAAAATTGGAGACTCCGGATCAGTATTAATAGCAACAACGGTCTTTGCATTTGTGATGCCCGCCAGATGCTGACTTGCCCCGGAAATACCGACGGCAATATAGAGGTCTGGTGCGACAACGGCCCCAGTTTGCCCTACCTGGAGGTTTGCAGGAACCCATCCCGCGTCACAGGCCGCACGTGATGCCCCAACAGTACCACCAAGCAGACTTGCTAGAGTTTGAAGTTCGCTAAATCCTTCAGGACCACCAAGACCACGTCCTCCGGAAACAATAATCCGAGCATCTTCAAGACGGACATCTGAAAGTGCAGCCTGGATTTTCACAACAAGCTTGATCACCATTTCCTCCTCCGTTGCAGCATATTCAAGTGGAATGATTTCCCCACCATGATGCTCAGTGAATTTAGTCACATTTTGACTCTTTTGACGTAGCCCTACTACTACCTTTGAACGGGTTGTCTGATATTCACCAAACGCTTTATCACCATAAATAGGGCGAATCCATGTTAGTTTTTCGCAATCAGTTTTGAAATCGACTACCTCTGTAATAGCAGATGCGTTTAGGCGGGCTGCCAGCCTGCCAACCAGATCCTTCCCCATCCGGTCAAACGAAACTATCATCGTATCGGCATCCGTTTGTTCGAACACATGGCAGAGACAATTCACATATAATTCTACATCGTATTCTGCGAGCAACAGTTTATCAACGGTGTATGCTATATTCGCCCCGCATGCAATTGCCTCCTTAGCACTTTGTTCAGACTTGGAGCCTAATAATACAGCACGGACCTCACCTCCCGTGGAACTTGCTAATCGGGAACTAAAGACAACCGCCTCTCTACCTCCAGGTGTCAAGGATTCTCCCTGTTGATGTGTAAAAACAAGAATATTGGACATGTCGACACCTCCTATAAAATCTTCAGTGCCACGAGCCTGTCAGCCAACTCGCCTGCAAGTTCAGCACCATCATTGCCGGGCAATACTTCGCAGTTCACTTCCCTATTTGAAATATAGGCTTTCACCAGTTTGGCCCCTGGTTGACACCGTTCACTATCTAAATGGAGATCATCTCTTTCAAAAAGTGTAATCTTCTTACTTCTGGCAAGCCTAATATCCTTGACCTTCGGGAGGCGGGGAACATTTGTCTCTGCACTTATGATGGTAAGGACCGCAGGTGAAGGCACGCTTACTACTGTGTACCCTCCCTCAGCCTCACTTGATGCTTTTATCTGATCCCCAACCAATTCTAGGTCGGAAACCCTTGTTACACATGGCACCCCAAGCTCTTCTGCCATAACAGGGCCGACCAGACCTTCCTCAATATCACTAGCTTGGTACCCGGTCAATACTAGCTTCGCACCACCAAGTGTCTTGATTGCTTGAGCCAGGATGTGTCCAACTGGTAGACCATCAAGCTCTTCCCAGTCCTCCTCCCAAACACGGACGGCAGCATTTGCGGTAAAAGCAAGGGCCCGACGGAGTACTTCCTCTGAATCCTCATCCCCAAGACAAAGAGCTGTTACCGAGGCACCCGGTGTTTTATCCCGCAGTTGAATGGCGAGTTCAAGCGCATTCTCAGCGAAAGAATCTAGCACCATGTCGGAATCGCTATGATCAGGACGATTGGTTTCGGGATTAATTTGAAAATACCGTGGTGTTATCTCCGGATCGAGGACATATTTTAGGCAGACAACGATATGCAATTCTCGTTCACCTCTTTCTTTAGTTACACTTTTTCTATAAAATTAGGAATCTGAAAATGACTTTTCCACGGCCTTCGAAGACAGCCCACGATCATTTTTGGGATTTGGGGTTGGCTCCAGCCCATACATTTCTCTTAATCTTGCAACTGCATCAGCAGGCGGTTTTGCATTGAAATAGCCTCGTCTGGTCATATATACCCCGGACACTCTCCGCAAATCTGCCAGCGATTCACACACTTTAATTCCCGCTCCAAACGAATCGACAATCGGCACGTCTCCAATCCTCGAAATGCCATGAGTGGCTAAGAATACATTCATCGGACCTTCACCAGGGACAATGACATCAGCACCTTCAGAGATGGCCTTTTCAGCAGCCTTCATAAATGATGCAATAACAGGTTCTGGATCATTAAAACCAGCGAGGACAGCATCAAATCCTACTTCTGTCTGAACAATCGGTCCCAATTTCCCACCAAGCCCATAGCGGGCGGCGTTTTGCCTGAGTTCATCTGCGAGTGGTGCTAGGAAGTTAACGACACCGATACAATCGCCTAGCATGGAGGCTATATGGAAAGAAGCTTGCCCATACCCTACCACAGGGATATCCACCAATGTTCGTGCCTCTAAAAGACCCACATCTGGAATCGTTGCAATGAACATCGCATCGTAGCCTGCCGCTTCAGCCGTAAGTGCAGCGCGGATAAACTGTTCGCGATGCAAGTTTTGTAAGTAGGCATGGGTGATAAAGATTCCCGGATAATGGGTAGGATAGGTTTCTTCCGTCATTCCATGCAAAACAACCTCTACGTCCGGACGGGCAATCCGGTTTACGTGATTGATGATTGCATCTCGATATTGCGGTACCAGATCTATCGTGGTAAGACTTTGATGCCAAATTTTCATTTCATGAACCCTCCTTTTTTAACGTGAAAACTACACCAAAGTTTCATTCTATTTTACCGATACTTCAGCTAACGCAGCCTGAACCGCAACTCGGCCAAACACGGCAGCTTTCCCTAGTGAACTACCCGTCATGTAACCGGCGCCATGAAATCCGCCAGTAATTTCGCCAGCTGCATACAAGCCAGGAATTGGCTCCGCATATGGATTGACGACCTGCCCCGCAGCATTAACAGCAAGCCCTGCATACGTTGCCAGCATGGCGACTGTCGATTCAAATGCATAAAATGGAGGATTTTCAATGGGAGTCGGCATACCGTAATGATGTGTTAATGTCTTACGTCCGAAGTCTGGATCCTCACCGTTTTGAATCCCCTGGTTGTATCTTGAAATGGTATCTTCGAGAACTTCCAATGGAACATCGATGCACTCTGCCAATTCTGCTAATGTGTCCACCACATATAGTAGGCGACGGCGTCGAAGTAATTCAAAATCATAAAGCGGGTCGTCAAACACACTTTTATCCATGACCGTTTGATCCCAAACCTGATAACTGATTTGGTCTGGCTGCTCGAATGCCGCTTTACCTAATAACTTATAAGAAATCGATTCGTTTACAAACCGCTTTCCTAGCTGATTCACCATTATGCCGCCCTTGTAAAAAGCTAGTCCCTGGGATTTAACCGAGCCAGTTGCAGACGGATGGAAACCATATGTTCCATTTAAGTATGGCAGGTCTTGTACCCATGCACCGTGCTCCCAAGCCATTTGTAAACCGTCCCCCTTATTTCCCGCGCCGCCAATCCGTAATGCGCCACTTAGCCGAGGAGCAAACTGCTGCAATAACTCCTCACTTTTCGCAAAACCACCGGAAGCGAGAATAACCCCTTTAACAGCAACAACCATATGTTCCACACCATCAAAATCATATACAATTTGATTGATTCTGCCGTCCTTATTCTTAAATAACCGTTTTGCCGAGGCACAAAAACGAATTGTTGCGTTTGGAAGGTCTTTTACCTTGCGATACAGAGACTGAATGGCTTGGTGCGGATCAATAATGTGCCCTCGTGGAACACTATGACCACTTACTGCTTCAAGTGCACGGAACTCAATCCCATGTTCCACTAGCCATGAATAGGTCTCAAGCTGATGGAGGCCGTAGGTATGGACCAGCGAGGGAACATTCACGCCCCCACCAACTTCAATCATGTCGGCCAAAAGTGATTCAGTGGAATCACTAATGCCTGCTGCATCTTGCATATCCGTCCCAGCAAATGCCATATACCCAGAACTCAGGACAGTGCTGCCGCCAAGTTCATCCTGTTTTTCAAGTAGGAGTACATGTGCCCCCATCTCACCAGCCTCTACCGCAGCACACATCCCTGCTAAGCCGCCGCCCAAAATGACTAAATCATAGGTTTCCATTGGAATTCACACCTCTTACTCAATTGTATTTAACACTTCTAATGCCGCCTCACATACCTGCATGTCATGAGTATAGTGTCCACCGCTTACTCCTACACCGCCAATTAGTTCATTATCCACTTTAATGGGGTAACCACCGCCAAAAATGACTAATCTAGGTGTATGGACAATTCCATGTAATAACGGCGGATCATCCTTAAGTCTGTCATACCATTCATGTGTTGCTCGATTATAGGTTGCAGCCGAAAATGCTTTATTTTGGGCAATTTCTAAACTTAACACTGGTGCCCCATCCATTGCCGCAAATGCTTTAATATTTCCAACCCTATCCACAATGGCAATGCTAAATGGCATCCCAAGTTCGTTCCCCTTTACTAAAGCTGCTTCTAGCATTTTTTGTGCTAAAGCAAGACTAATATTTTTTGATTCGATTGCTGCAATTAATTTTTCCATTTATATAACCTCTTTTCCTATTTTTATAGATTTACTGGCCTGCCATTTCCAAATGCTTCAATGGCTGTAGCAGTTACGGCTTTACTCTTCGGCAGACATAAATCAACGATTACATTTGCAAGATCAATTGGCCGCAGCCAATTTTCTTTATTTACATCGGGTGCAAGCTCCTCCATCATTTTCGTATCGACAGGCCCCGGACAGACAGCATTCACTCTAATCTTGTACGGCTTCAATTCTTCACCTAATGCTTTTGAAAAACCAATGACTGCATATTTTGAGGCAATGTAGGCGCTCCTGTCCGGGCCGCCCTTTGTTCCCCAAATCGATGAAAGATTGATAATTACTCCATCTTGTTTTTCTCTCATTTGCGGTACAACTGCCCGGGCACATAAAAATCCGCCTCGTACATTTACATCTTGAACAAAATCCCATTCTTCTACCGTTGTTTCATGGAATGGTTTCAGAAGCATCACACCGGCATTGTTTATTAAGATATCGACTGATGAGCCCAATTTTTGTGCCCCTTGGACTGCACTCGTAACATCTTCTTCATTGCGAACATCTCCTGCAACGGAGACGGCTTCCCCACCCAGTTCGGTAATGATAAATCTCGCTGTTTCTTCACCTTCGGACTGATTATTGGAAAAAACAGCAACTTTAGCGCCTTGCTTCGCCAACAGAATGCAGGTCTCCCTGCCGATTCCTCTACCGCCTCCTGTGACAAAGGCTACCTTATTTTTTAATTCCAAAAAGACATCCCCTTCCTTAAACACAATAATTACTGCTTATACCTCAAGCTTGGCTGAATCCGTTACATATGATACAGCATGGGCACCAGCACGCCGGCCGAAGACTAGCCCTCTAAGCACCGACGTTCCTCCAGGATATTTTCCGTAATAAAGACCAGCCGTTTCCCCAACCGCATATAAACCCGGAATTGCATCATCATCATTTGATAAAACCCGCCCGTTTGTATCTGTTGCTAACCCGCCATTTGTAAATACATTAGAGCAGACAATTGGATAGGCAATATAGGGTGCCTTGTCAATTGGGATCGCCCAGTTTGATTTTGGCGGCATAATACCAACAGCTTGTTTACCGTCCTTTTTATCCCAGTGAAATTCACCCGGCTGAACTGCGGCATTAAACTCCTTAACTGTCGAAGCCAGTTGATCAACAGGCACCCCAATTTTTTCTGCCAGCTCTTCAAGCCTCTCAGCTACAATAGCAGGTTTATCCGTCTCCACTGCCCGTTCATAATTTGGAATCTCATACATCTTTTGATCACCGATCATATAGGCCACGTGACCAGGCAGATCGTAGAAGATCTGCCTGGCAACCTCCTCGTATTGCTCGTCGATTGTGGTTTTTCCTTCATCTACAAAGCGCTTGCCATTTTGATCGACTAAAATAAAGTAAGGGAATGTCATAACGGCTGCTTCTTCACGTTTGCTTCTTGGATCAACCGGTTCGGCATGGAAAGAATCAAACTGTCCTGCCGTTTTGGCCCCAATCTCCATTGCCATCCGAATGCCTTCACCCTTGTTAAATAGTCCACCCTCTGCAACAGTCGGAATTTTATGGGCATCCCGGCCAACATATTGTGCCATCATTTCTTGATTTCCTTGGAAGCCCCCGCTTGCCAGCACAACAGCGCCTACCATTAATTGAAGTGACGTTCCGCCTTTTACACGGACATTAAGCCCATTCACAGCCCCTTCATCGTCAACCAGTAATTTCCAGGCAGTTGCCTCGTAAATAATCTCTACACCAAGTCCACCGGCCCGGCGTGATAAGGTGTCAACGATGGCACGGCCTCCTCCTACAGGCAATAACCGCGGCCTTGCGGCTGTTAAGAACATCGTCGGTAGGTAATCAAATTCAACGCCCTTTTCCTCTACCCATCTCAAGGTGCGTCCAGCATCCCTGGCGAGAGTTTCTATGTACTCTCGATCCGAAAAGTTGTCTGAAAATGCCATCATATCTTCAACAAAATTATCAGCAACCTCATCGAGATTTTTCATCCGCATATAAGATGCGGTCCACCTTGAATTTCCGCCCCGATGGTCATAATCAGCCCGTTCTAAGATGGCAATTTTCAAGTTTTTATCCGCTTTTTTTGCTGCCTCCGCTGCAGATAATGCAGCAGAGGTTCCGGCTACCCCGCAGCCAATTACTACAATGTCATAATCTACTTCTTTACCCAAATTGGTATCCTCCTTCTAAGTGAATTACTTTTTTTATAACGCTTGATTATCTGAATACTTTTCTTCCCACTCTTTAATTTGGTTGAGTTTGAAGAGTGATTGTCTTTCTTCCCATGTACAGATTAGGTTGTGAACATTTTCTTGCGATTCTTCTTCTTTTAATATTTTTAATGTTTCCGTGATTCCTTTAATGGCAGAACGAAGAACGGTATTGGCGCAAAGCATGATTTTAAAGCCGATTTCTTCTGCTTCTTTTAAAGAAACTAGAGGTGTTTTACCACCTTCCACTAAGTTAATCACTTGGGGAATCCCTTTTAAAGAACTGGTAATTTGCTTTAATTGTTCAATTGTTGTTGGCGCTTCCACAAAAATGATATCAGCACCAGCTTCTTTGTAAGCATGTGCCCGGTCTAATGCATCCTCCATTCCCTTAACAGCTAAAGCATCTGTACGGGCAATAATTGCTAGGTTCGAATCTTGCCTTGTGTCAACCGCCGCCTTGATCTTTCCCACCATTTCTTCTTTGGAAATGACGTCCTTTCCATTGAAATGACCGCATTTCTTTGGTGAGACTTGGTCTTCCATTTGAATGGCCGCCACTCCGGCTCGTTCAAACTCGCGGACAGTCCGCATTACATTAATAGCGTTGCCAAATCCTGTGTCTCCGTCCACAACAATCGGAATAGTCGTGACTTCTGTCATTCGGGCAACGATATCCACTACTTCCTTTAAAGAAGTTAAACCAACATCGGCCCAGCCTAGTTGGGCATTGGATATACCTGCCCCTGTTGCGTAAATCGCCTTAAAGCCGATTTCTTCTATTAATCTGGCAGACATAGCATCATACGCCCCAGGCAAAATAAAGGAGCCTGGGTCTCTTATTAGCTTTTGGAGCTCAAATGGTTTACTCATTACACACTGTCCCCTTTTTCAAAAATATGCTTCAATTATTCTCACCCACTCCAAACGAATCCAAATTTTGAAGAGCGTAACCACTTATTTTCAGAAATTGTTTTCTTTCCTTCTTCTACAATCCGCTGGTGCCAAGTGACTGATACAGCATTTTCGTTATTTAAGACTAAATCCGACACACTTAGAAGCGGAATTAGTTTTTTTTCATCTACGACGATTACATCCATTTCTTGTGAATGACATCCTCCTGTTAACGTAACTGAATATGTTCCATAAGCAGGCAGGGTAAAGTAAGGCTTAACCTTTAAGGCACCGCCATCCCATTCGCAGTCAACTGCATAGGAACGCCCTAAAAGGGCAGGTAAGTCACCCACACTTCCTTTAGACAATTTTTCACGGATGCTGCTAGAACTAATTTTCTCACCAAAGCATTCCACTTTTTTAACTTTCGTTACCTTGAGAATTCCCCCGGAATCCTTTTGCAACCGATCCATATTCCCCTCGCCGCGAAAGCCATACGTATAATCAAAACCCGCCACTGCATGGACAACCCCAAGATCAAGCAAATACTTAGCAGCAAATGTTTCTGGTGACAGCGATGCAAATCCCCGATCAAATTCAACAATATAAAAGATATCGACACCAAGTTCAGAGAATAGTTTCTCTTTTTCAGCTAATGGCATGAGATAATCTACCCTTGTTTGTCCATTTGATAAAACGGTTTTGGGATGTGGGAAAAAACTCATTACTGTTAAAAGTAGGTTTTCTTCTTTTGCCTTTATACCAGCCGTTTGAATGACCTCGCGGTGGCCGATATGAATGCCGTCAAAGAATCCTAGCGCCATGACACTTGATTTTGCTTTTTCCTGCCAGTACTTCAGATTTTCGGGATTCAAATAAATCGTTTCCATGCAGCCGCCTCACTCCGTGATAAAAATAGTGGTATTACTGGTGCAGTTCCTTATTACCCATTAATGGATAGATCAAAGCCGAATTGTGCCTTTCCAAAAGACTCAACAGAGTCTTCGTAAAGATTGGATCGATGTGTACAAACGGCCAAAAGATCACGTACGAACATTTCAATTGGATCTCCTTTAAACATTGAGAATCCGCCTAAAGTCAACAAAACCTTTACCGCAATATCTGTTACGTTCTTGGTGATTTTTGCTCTAATCGCCGCGAATTCACCACGTTTATCTTCTTTTCCCATTTCATAGTTTTCTAATAAAGAGATATATTTATCTAGTAGACCCTCTGATTCGTAATATTTAATCGTTAATTCTGCCAATACCCCCTGATGCCGGGAATCTTTAGCAAAATTTCCTCCCATTCGAACTCGTTTTTCCGTTCGATTCTTAAATTCCTGCAGTAAACGCTCAGCACCTCCCAATGCTACCATTGGAAATCCAACACAAAAAGATGAGAAAAAAGGAACATCATAAAGAGGGTAGTCTGAATCATAACCATGTGGTGGTCTGCCTGTGCGGTCGGCAACCGTAAGCCGGATTAGATGGTGCTTGGGAACATAGACATGATCGACAATTACCTGATTGCTTCCCGTTCCTCTTAGCCCTAACGTATCCCAATTTTCTACTATTTCCACATCAGATATCGGTATATTTAGCATGCATAGTTCAGTTTCTCCACTGTCCTCCATTTTCATTTTCACTGCCAGAGCCACCCAATCACTATATAAAATACCGCTTACAAAACTATACTTACCCGTTATCCGATAACCATCCCCATCTGTTTCTACTTTTCCAATGGGCGCAAAAATATCGGCTATTAATCCCCCCTGATTCATCACCTCTTCTGCTCCCTCTTTCGTCATAAAAGCTACTAAACTATTATGAATGGAATAAAGAAAGGTTAACCAAGCAGCAGAAGTATTATATTTTCCAACCATGCGGATAATTTGAGAATACTCTCTTAAATTTACTTGTGGCTCCCCATATTTTTTTGGCAGCAACAACTTAGATAATCGAGCTTCTACTATTGCATCTATAACATTCTTAGAAACGGTTTTGTTTTGATCTGCTTCTAGCGCTTCCGATTCTGCAATTTTCCCAACCTTTTCGGCCCCTTTTAATAACAAGCCCAAATCGGATATATTCTCATCCAGTACATTGTTTACCATATTTCGCACCCCTTTTTCATTAATCTACACGTTCATATTTACTTGCTGAATATAAAGTAAAGCATTTTCACCGGCTATTTTCCCAAAGACAGATCCTGCCATTAATCCAGCCCCGCCAGGATAATTAAAATAGAATAACCCGCCCACTAGTTCACCGGCCGCATACAATCCTGGGATCGATTGATATAAAACATCCTGCACTTCGCCGTTCGAATTTATTTTCAAGCCCCCAAAAGTAAAGGTAATGCCGCATGTAACCGCGTATGCTTCAAATGGACCTTCATCCAAGGTATTGGCCCAGTTGGATTTTTTAACCGCTAATCCATTGGTACACCGCCCATCCTTTTCATTAGGGTTGAAAGGGATATCCTTAGCAACAGCCTCATTGTATTCCTTCACCGTCTGTAAAAATCCGTCTCTATCAACACCTTCAAGTTTCTCTGCCAACTCTTCTAGTGTATTTGCTTTAACCTTTGTTACCTGTTTGCCGCGATATTCTTCCCGAAGAAGTCCAGACACTTTTTGATCAAATATCTGCCAGGCAAATTGGCCAGGTTGTTCGAGAATCAGCTTGCCATACTTTGCATACGTATAGTTGCGAAAGTCTGCACCCTCATCCACAAAGCGTTTCCCTTCAGCGTTCACCATAATCCCAAATGGATAGCTTAGCTTTTGGAAGCCTTCTGTGAACTCCGGTAAATAACGGTCTCCGCCTACCGAATGGCACCCAGACCAGTTTCCACTGGCAATCGCACCAATCTTTAATGCCATTTGAATCCCCTCACCCGTGTTATAACGGCTGCCTCTTACATGAGCTAAATCCCATTTCGGTCCTAGATACCGCGTCCGCATTTCTGGATTGGCATGAAAGCCGCCGGAAGCTAAAATCACTGCTTTCGCATGGACTTCCGTCGTTTTCCCTTTATGTTTAAAAATAACCCCGTGAACCCCGCCATCGTCATGAATGAGCTCTGTTGCCATAGCATCGAATAATACTTGCACACCTAGCCTTGCTGCTTCCACATGCAGTGAGTCGACTAAACCTGGGCCGCCACCGACCGATTCAGCAATCATACTACCCCAAAATTTGAATTTACCATCGATTTTAAAGGCTTGACGGCCATAAATTGGGACAAATCTTACCCTATGAGACACGAGCCATTTCATCGTATCCAAACTTTTTCCAGTAAGGAGAGAAGCCAGCTCTGGATCGGTTCGGTAATCCGTCATTCGGCACATATCATGAAAGAATTCCTCTTCTGTGTAGGATCCAAAGTCAGTAATCGCAAAATCTTCCATTGTCAAATCAGGCATGATTTGTTTTAAGTCCTCATTCCCGTCATAGGCAAACCGGATAGATCCATGTGTATAGGTGCTGTTACCACCTTTCTTCGCCTCAGGTGCCTTTTCTAGTACGATGACCGAAGCACCATTTTCCCCTGCCGCAATAGCTGCACACATGGCAGCATTTCCTGCTCCGACGACCACAATGTCTGCTTCATACCTTCTCATTTCAGTCACAGACCTCTTCCTTTCTTTTTAAAAAAACTGACTCAATTTGGTGTTGAGCCAGCACTTTACTTACGCTTCAATAGTTGGTTTATTCATTTCCTTATCCATCACGGAATCGCCCCAATAGGTGTTGCCAATGGAGTGCTCCTCCTCTGTCCATTCAACAGGCTCCCAATCCGGTTCAAAGATTAAATAGGAACCGCTGAATAATTCAACACGGCAGCCGCTTCCCGGATCGATTACATAAAGATAAAAGGCTTGAGAAACCCCATGCTTTCCAGGTCCGATAAAGTTGATGCCATTTTCTTTTAAAATATCAGCAGCTCTTAATATATCCTGGGCGTTATCATGCCAATAAGAAATATGATGAAGCTGATTTGGCGTTTCTGCATGTGGTCTTGAAATGACCGCAATGTCATGAACTAATGGCGTGACACTCATCCAACCAGCGACAACCGTTTTCTGATGATACTTTACATATTCACGAAGCTTAAACCCTAATTGGCTCCCCAAATAATCTAGAATTTCACCAACATCCATAGAGGTCGCAATATTAACATGGTCAAATCTTCGTGGGGAGCAGCCGCGGGCCCATGCCTTGTATGTTTGGTTTTTCAAAACCGACCGTCTTTTTTCATCAGCCTTAGGTTTTTCCACATCATAATAGATTTCAAAGGAATGCTGACTAGGCAGTTTAAAGCGGATTGCCCTTCCTTGCCCTGTCTCTTCCCCAGCTTCGATCCACCTGACTTCTGTACCTGCTTTTTCAAGTAACTGGGCGAACCCTTCCACATCCTCAGGCCGCTTCGTTCGCCAAGCAATATGATCAACATAGCCGTGGTCTCCTGCTGTTAATAAAAGGCTGTGATGTTCAAAGTCTCCCCATGCCCGGAGATAATAGGTTCCATTTACTTCTTCTGTTACTTCCAATCCAATTACATCCCTGAAAAACCATAGTGATTTTTCAAGATTGGGTGTGACAAGGGCTACGTGTCCCAACTTTGCAATCTCTGGTAATGACATATTTCCAACCTCCATTAGAGTTTATTAGAAAAGTAATTTTGAATTAAAAGATTAAAGCTATTTTTCTGTTCAATTTGTGTCCAGTGGCCGGTTTGCCCGTAAACATGCAGCTGGACATTTGGCAAATAGGATAATAGATAGTAGCTGGACTCGACTGAACAAACCATGTCATCCCGCCCATGTACAAGTAGAACTGGGTTTTTGATTCGCTTAAGAGCCGTCACCGGGACTGGTACTGCAGCTGTTGCAAATATAGATTCGTTGGAAATGTGGATTTCAGATCGCATGGCAGTTTCATAACGAGTCTGTGCGAGAGCGTCAATTTCCGGTGCCAATTTTTCATCATCATACACAAACCAGCTCATAATTTGACGCATCTTCTTTTCGGATGGATTGTCGTAAAAACCTTTCGCACGGGCAAGCTCTGTACTAAGCTTTGTATTAGGAGTCCCACCTGGTCCCATTAGAACCACTTTCCCGAATCGTTCAGGATACTCCAGGAGCAGTTCGAGTGCTACGGAGCAGCCTAATGAGTTCCCTACAACATGGGCTTTTTGAATTCCCAACTGTTCAAGCAGTTCGATCAACTGATTGACCCAATGATCCATCCATCCCTGTCTATTCTTCGGAATTGGATTTGGATGACTGCTATTTCCGAAGCCCAGGAGATCCGGTGCCAAGCAGTCATACTGTTCACTGCATGCATCCAAAGCATATCGCCAATTGGCCCATGCGAACACACCTGGTCCGGAACCATGTAAAAATAAAATAACTTCAGAATTGCCCTCACCAGAGCGATTTAAATAGGTTTCATAGTTTTTGGTTTTAATTAATTCTTGCATAATATTTGACATACCAGATTTGTTCCTCCTTATTTTCAAAAGTTGAAAGCCCTTCCAATTACTTTCTGAAAAATCGTTACCTTTCCTTAATTTTAGAAAATTCACTATTCTGTTTCTAGAGAAAAAATCATTTGAATCGCACTACTTTTTCGGTAGTTTTTATTGGTTTTCCCCGAAGCAAACCAAAAAAAAACAATCCCCCCGTAAATGGATTGTTTTTTTTCTATATCTCCAGCTCTCCCAAAGCCAGCAATGAATCAAGAATGAGTAGAAGTTGATAACTCTGCGTGGCATCCCGCAGATTTTTGTTGATTAACGTTTCAATTTTATTAATCCGATACATAAGTCCACTCATCGATAAAGAGAGGTCATCCATAGTTTGTTGGAGTTTGCCGCCATTTGCTAAAAAAACATAGAGAGTCTTCATTAATTCCTTTTGTTTTATATCTTTCTGCTTATAAAGCTGCCCTAATTCCTGTTTAGCAATTTTTTTAATACCACTACTATTTTTGGAGTTTATTAACACACCGACAATTCCTAATTCTTTAAAACAAATGATCTTTTTATCTGTGGCCATTCTTAAAGCAATCAAGGATTCCTCATAGCAATCTACTATATTCTTCAATTCCTCTGCCTGATCACTAATCCCCATTTTATATTGGTAGGAATCATCGCTTGTTTCTAGGTGTTTCAATATTTTTTCCATCATTGATAAGAGATGATTCATTTCGGGAATCAGCATGATAATTTGACCTTCATACTGGCTAATCAACACTTTATGCCCCTGAATATCAAGATACTTTGCGATGGTCTCCAAGACTTGGTCATGATGATGAAGGGGATTCTTTGTTGCGCTTCCCTTTTCTTTATAGTCAATTGCTGCAATATAAAATGACTGATCAAGATCAAATCCCATATAGCGACCACGTTTAATAATTTCTTCATTTGAAGAATACTGCCCTTTTAGGATTTGTTCCAGGAAATAGCCCTTCATTTTTTCCAATGCTTCAAAACTGGTTTTTTCATTTAAAAGGTACAAAGAAGCAGCATTTGCGAACCGCTCAATAAACATGATATTATTTTCAATTGTTGTTACTGCTCCCTTTACATAAAGAAATGTGCCATATCCTATTACCTTTTTCTGGACAATAATAGGAGTGATTAGGCGTTCCTGATTTTCTGTTTTTAATCTAGTTGTTTCATTAAATAGCGGAAGAATTTTATTGCTTTTTCTATTTTTTCGAATGAGACTTTCTTTTAATTCTTTATTAAGTCTGGAATATTCCTTTTCACTCATCCCAGAGAATACGATTTTTTGAAAACTCAGATCTTCAATCGATATGGGAATGCCCAACAATTTACATGTACTGTCAGCAATATCCTGCAAATTGCTGCCATTTGAAACGCTATCCGTTAATTTCTTATGAAATTTTGAAACCTTTTCGATATAATTTCGTTGTTCAATCAATTGCTCGTACGTATACTCTAATTCTTCGATAATATTTGCTTCATTATAAAATTTTTGCTCCTCATGAATTTCACTTCCCCAATCCTCCAGGAGCCTTGCTTCAAAGCAACATTCGGCGTCTCCCTTAGCAATGCAGCTAATTTCCTTAACAATGACGCCCTTCTTGCAAACAGTTGTCATATAACCGCTTGCATAACCCGTCAAGGTATGGCAAACCGGAATGTCAGATGTACCATGATGCTTTAGGTGCTCATTTGCTTCAAACGAATCAATCCATTTTCCCTTTCCAAGAATCGATTTAATTGTTTCCGAATCACTCATTTCAAGTATTCTTTCAGATTGAATATCTTTAATATGCCCAGTACTCAAATGTAGAATGGAAGCTTGACTTAAAAGTTCGTCAATCGAGGTAATCGTTTTCATTGCTTCCTCTGCATCGGTTGCCCCTAAGCTCCAGCCATAACGAAGAAGAAATCCCTTAGCCCTTTTTGTACCTAAATTTTCGATTATACCCTTGCGTAAAAGACCAAATGCACTGGTCGTGGTTAGAATCTTTTTATTATCTTTGATGTCGCTAGGTTCCGGTATAGTAGCTTGGTGACCGTTCATACTCTCACCCATTTCCTTTTATGGATTTTCAATAGAAAATAATCTATCTATTAGAAATCGACACGTTTTTTTCCTTACTCCTGACCACGGAATTTAGTTGTTCTCCCAAATCGATTACACCATTTGCACTTTTAATTTTGCAGCGAATGGTTCGCCATCCTTTAGGTATTTTCCACTTTTTAATTGATTCTCCACCAATAATTCTAGTTTCTGTTGATATGAAATAGACAGGTTTGCAATAAGTGCATTTACTGCTGGAGTTAGATTTAACGCGACCCCACCGGCGGTTCCGGTCACAAGCAGATCCCCTGGTGACAGATCCATTACTTTTGAAAGCTCCGATAATGTCTCAGCTGGTTTAAAAAGAAGCTGGCTGGAGTTGGCAGATTGCCTAAGTTCATCATTCACCCATAAATCAAGCTCCAGGTCATGGATCAATGGCAGTTCTTCCTTATCTAGCAGATAAAAATACGGACCTGTTGGGCAAAAAGTACGATAGCTTTTTCCCTTTAACCATTGGCCTTGAGGAAGCTGAACATCTCGTGCAGAAACGTCATTTACAATCACCAAACCAGCAATATATTGATATAGATTTTCATTTGTTACCATAACTTGTTCAGAAATTTCCGCTCCAATCACAACTCCAAGCTCTAATTCATAATCCAGCAATTTTACTTGAGAAGGTCTTACGATTTCAGTGTAAGCTCCAGTTAGAGAACTATCAGCCTTACTAAAGATCATGTTAAAAGGCGGTCTCGATGCTTCCATCCCTGTTTCAGAACGATGTGCTGAATAATTTACACCTTGACAAATAATTCTAGCGGGCTTTGTAACTGGACTTAAAATAGTGACTTCATTGATCGGAATGGTTTCAACATTTTCCTTAGCATGAATCGATGCAGCTTCTTCTTTCCCCTTTTCTAAAAACTCTGCTAAACTCCTATATGAATTTGTAAGAACTAGTATTTGTTCATCAGATACAACGCCCCACTGCTCTTTGTTTTCCCTTTCAAATCTAACCACATTGATTCCCATTTCGCACCTCCTGAAATTTCACGAGAAAGACTCCTTCAGTTTCGGAAAGGAGTCTTTGTCCAGTATGAACTTACAAATGATCTTCCTTAAATCGTAACAGCATTCTCTTCCGTCAGTGCCCTGTATCGTCCACTGTAAAAAATTAATGGTTCTATGTCTTCTAGGTGAATATCGGTAACTTTGCCGATAAACAGTGTATGGTCGCCTTCTACATGCTCCGCTGAAACCTCGCAGGCAATTTGTGCGACAGCGCCGGCCAACACGGGCTTTCCATCAAGACGGTCAAACTTCACCTCACGGGGTTCTTTTATCTGTCCCGCAAAAATCATCGATAGTTCTTGTTGGTCAGCCGCTAGAATATTTACCGAAAATGTATTGCTTCGTTTAATTTTCTCCAACATTTGTGCTTTTTCTGCAATTGAGATTACAACAAGTTTCGGACTTAGTGAAACAGACATGAAGGCATTAGCTGTCATGCCATGCACATCCCCTTCAACATCTGTGGCAATAACGGTTACACCTGTTGCGAATCTTCCCATTGCTGTACGAAATTGACGGTCATCCATTCTTAGTACCCCTTTCTGTATTTAAAATCGGTTTTGAAAATAGTATTCTAGTAAACTCTATCTCACTTATGCCTCAATGGTTGGATTGTTTTCCGGCAGTGTATCCATTTGGTCACCCCAGAAGGTGAAACCGATATCCATTTCATCCACAGTCCACTCGATTGGTTCCCAATCCGGTTCAAAGATTAAATAGCCATTTGTGAATAATTCTACGCGTAAACCGCTTCCAGGATCAATCGCGTAAATATACATCGCTTGTGAGATTCCGTGTTTACCAGGTCCTTTGAAGAAAATTCCATGTTCTTTTAAAATATCTGCAGCTCTTAGAAGGTCTTGGGCATTATCTAGCCAGTAGGATATGTGATGAATTTGGTGTGTAGTTGGTGCGAATGGGTCATGACTGACAGCAATATCATGTACTAAAGGTGTGACGCTTAACCATGCACCAACTAATGATTCGTCAGGTGCTTTAACATATTCGCGCATTTTAAATCCTAATTTCTCCTGTAAATAATCAGAAATGACATTTGCCTTTAAGGATGTCAGGAGATTAACATGATCTATTCTTCTCGGTGAAACACCTCGTGCCCATGATTTATACGTCTGATTTTTTAAAACGGAACGTCTGGAAGGATCCGCTAATGTTTTCTCCATGTCGTAATAAATTTCGAAACGATGTTCACTAGGTAATTGAAAACGAATCGCTCTTCCTTGTCCTGCCTCTTCTTGTGCTTCCACCCAAGTTACTTCTGTACCGGCTTCTTCGAGAAGTTTGGCAAAGCCTTCCACATCTTCAGGCCGTTTAGCCCGCCAAGCGATATGGTCAAGATGCGGTTTATCTCCAGCTTTTACGGAAAGGGTATGGTGTTCGAAATCCCCCCAAGCACGTAAATAATGGGTACCGTCTACAACTTCTGTTTCTTCTAGACCAATCACTTCTTTATAAAACCAAAGGGATTTTTCAAGATCTGTTGTTACTAAAGCAACGTGCCCTAACTTTGCAATCTCTGGTAAACTCATATGAATCCTCCTCTTATTTTTTTTGGCATGAAAGCCCTTCCATTTTATTGATAGCCTATGTTATACAAAGTAGGTATTTGGTTCCTGACCACAGAGCACCCGTCCATAGGTTTCGATTAAACTTGATGGTGTGATGAAACCATGTAAATGCATCGTTAGAAAATCACGATACACCACTTGAAGTGGATTTGTCTCGTAGGTGAACATTGAGCCGACTCCAGCTACTAGAAGATCAATTGCTTCCTTACATAATTGATTGACATATCCAAAATCTGCCTTCACTTTCACAATTTCTGCTTTATCCATCACTTCACCACGTTCAGCATAGCTGTCAATTTTGTCTACAGCTCGATATAGATGGAGTTCTGCAGAGTCAATTTTAAGCTGTGCCTGTGCTACCTGGTGATGTGTAACAGCCGCTTCGCTTTGTTTTCTATAGAAGGTATTTCCAATCCCTGCTTTTGGGAGCCTTTCCATATATAAATCCATTGCCGCCTGAGCGAGTCCTAATGCAGGTGCCACAATTGACAATGTTAGGGAAGGTACAAAGGAAGAACGATACAATGCAACATCCTTTAACGGCTCAATTAGATAGTGTCCTTTGCTTGCTAAGCGGTCCAACGACACGTGGTGATCAGGGACAAAGACATTTTTAATTTTGCAGCTGTTACTGCCAGAGCCCTTTAACCCCATAACATACCAATCATCAAGAACCTCTAACTCGTCACGTGGAATAATCATAATCGCCATCTCTACGCCGCCATTATCATCCTCGATTGGAAATCCAAAGTAACACCAGTCAGCATGCGGGCTGCCAGAAACAAACGGCCACTGGGCTTCTTCTATATAATATCCACCCTCCACCTTCTTGATATCACACTTAATAGGCTTGAAGTTTCCGGCTAAAACAACATCTTTTCCATGTTGATAAATTTCATTTAAGGCTTTTTCCCCAAAAGTATAGGAAATCATATAATCTCTAATATTACTAAGGGCGACAAACCACCCTGCAGATCCATTCCCCCGGGCAATCTCGGTTACAACCTCTGTATAGGTCCGCATATTTGTTTGATAGCCGCCAAATAAATGGGGACGTAAGACCTTTAACGTACCTTCACTTTGTAAATCCTCAATAATTGTTTTAGGTAATGTATTAGTTTTCTCAATTTCTTCACTATATTCCCTTAATTTGGGGATCAGTGACCGCGCCTTATCTACCAATTCTTTTTTTATATCCAGCACACTTTGTTCCATCAGGATACCCCCTGTTATAATAATGACCAAGCCTTTTTATCTAGTGAAAAAATATGACTAGTTAAACACTCGCTGATTTATTTCGATGCTCTGATATTTTTCCCCTACCAACTGTGACACCCGACGCATATGCTTTTCCATTAACCTCTTTGCCATCTTACTATCCTTTTCCATCAGACTATAAAAAATAATCCAATGCTCTGTTTGAGATTGTTTCCTTCGTTCATCGGTGAATAAATCTTCCGGATTCCCAACAAAATTCAAGTAATCCCAAAGCTGGTTAGCCAAATTGAATGTATAGGTTAACTTTGAAGCTACATAAATTGTCTTATGAAAATCAATATTCAAGCTGGAATATTCATCCGCGGATAATCCTGGATTATCCATTTTTAGTAAAGTTGTTTCCATATAGCGGAATTCTTCCTTAGTCAAATGTATGGCTGCCTGCTCCGTCATCAATGCATCAAGATTTGCACAAACTAATAAGCGCTCGATTACTTCATTTGGATCGGGTCTTTTTACAAATACCCCTACTTGAGGAATTATGGTAAGAAATCCTTCTTGTTCTAGTTTCGACAACGCCTTGTGGATGGGCGTTCTACTAATGTTTAGTATATCAGCAAGTTCATTCACATTGATGGCTGTTTCCGGTTCCCATGTGCCCTCAATAATTTGTCTTTTAATATAACGATAGGCCTTATCTATTTTCATTTTTATACACCCTCGATTCTCTAGGCTTGTTATTTTATCCCTATAGTATGGTAATGAACATGTAATTGTCTACCAAAAATATAATAGACGGTCATACTAATAGGGAATCAACGGTGCATTTATTTCCTACTAAAATTGCCTCATTTTCCTTACCTTTCAAAGTTCACCGTTGAAAAAATCGGATGTCAGTTTAACGAACCTTTCCTTTTGCTCTACCTGGGCCCAATGTCCGCAACGCTTAAAGATATGGAGTTGGGCATTTGGCAGGTAATCCATTACATACAGACTGCTTTGAAGAGGAACGAAACGGTCTTGATGTCCATGAATCAATAAAATAGACTGGTCCATTTGTTTTAGTGCAGATGGTGGAACCAACATATCTGATAAATGCGATTTTGAGAAATTTTCTTCATAAGACCTGCGGACTTCCGGTTTTAAAAAGAGCTCCAATCGCTCGGCAACAATTGCCTCAAGCTCATCTTCCAAAATGTTTTGATCAAATAAAAACCAGCTTAAAAGATTCTTAAACGCAACAGGATTTGGATCCTTATGGAAGTTTGCTAATTTAGCCAGTTCTGGAGTTGGTTCTGTTAAACCACCGCCGGCCCCCATCAATACCACACGATCGAATCTCTCGGGAGCATACATAAGAAGATTCAAGGCAATAACACCCCCAAGGGAGTTTCCGACTAAATGGGCTTTTTCGACTCCTAATTGATCCATTAATGCTAGAACCTGTTTAATCCGCACATTCATCCATTCAACACCATTGTTTGGATAGGTTTCAGGATGGTCTGTGTTGGCAAATCCGAAAATATCAGGTGCCACAACATGAAACTTTTCTTTGAAATGGGGCAGGACATGCTGCCAATTTGACTTTGCACTTACTCCAGGTCCGCTGCCATGAAGAAAAATAATTGTTTCAGATGAAGGTTCACCACCCTCATGGAAAAATGTTTGATAGTTTCCAGTTTGGATTTTTCTAGATAAAATTTCAGTCATCCTTTTTTACCCTCACTTTGTCAAAATAATTTTCACATATCGTGGTTGCTTTAAACTAAAATTTTAGTTTTTCTATTTTTCTACAAATACTACTGAAAACACCAATATAAACCGTTTACATCCCCTAACTATAATTCTACCTTTGGATATTCACCTTTGTCAATGAATTCTAAATATTTTTTATTCGGTGAATTTTTCGTTCTATTCAGCAACCAGAAAAAGGATGTACACAAAGAACTTCGCCCGCATTCTCCCCTTTTCCTATTTTTAATAGACGTGTCAATATATTTGCTTTCTTATTTTGTCTTAGAAAAATCCTAAAAAGCTAAAATGACGAAAAATCAATCTCATCATTTTAGCTTCGGTTTTGTTATTGACCTATAGTTATCTCTAAATCTCTTTTAGATGTCCGCACTGTCAGTGCCCAAATTAGTGCCAAAATGATTAATCCAACTGTACTTACAGCCAATGGAAATCTACCAATATCCTGCTTAAATATGGTTTGGACGAGTTGAAATCCAAAAGGTCCCAAGATCCCACCAAGGCCTTGACCCACAACCACTAATCCCACGGCAGATGCACCAACAGGAGATAGTTCAGAAACTTTAGTGAATACTCCAGGAAGGCCAATTCCCATTCCGAAACCACCAATAATGCTTCCCACAAAAATCAACACTAAGCTTGGTGATAAATAACAAACGGCCATTCCTAATCCCGTTGCTGCAACAGCAATCGGCAGGTAATAATTGGGGAGTCTGTGTTTTATTTTTCCAAATAAAAACCCTGCAATCAGTGTTCCAAAGGTGAAAACTGAGATCGCAAGCCCAGCCTCGGTAGCATTCCCTAACTTATCCCCTTGGATTACAACCGAAATATTCGTTACATAGCCAAAAATCAAACCGGAATAGATTACCTGTCCTAGGCATACCCAATAGATTGCTTTCGGTAGTTTAATCTTATGCTGTCCCTTGGTGTCACTTACCGCAGCCTGCTGTTTCCTTTCAGGCTCAGGAAGATAAAGTATGGTAACTGCTAGAATCCAGATTGGGAATAAATAGGTTAAGAACCCATAATGCCAGCCAAAAGAATCTGCTAGAATTCCACCTACTAATTGAAAGAATATTGCTCCAATACAAGCGATGGTTGAAGTTCCAAAACCGATTAAGAAATCTCTTTCTCTCCCTTCAAAGAAATCGGTAATAACGTCCACCGACAATGGCATTGTTATCCCAACACCAAGCCCTAATATACCACGCATGACAATAATAAGCGGCAGACTGTCAATAAACGTAGGAAGTACTCCACCAATTATGAAAAGACTTAAGCCCGTAAATAACAATGTTCGCTTCTTGAACATTTTAGTAAGTTTTCCATAAAATAATGCGGGGATAATTTGGATTAATCCAGGAAAGGTTGCAACCATCATCACTATGGTAGGGTCATATTGTGGAAATGCCTTTATGATGTCTGCCATTATGGATCCTGCTACCCCTGCAGCAACATCCTGGAAAGCAAGAATGACAACCAAAAACTTTAAGAAATTTCTACTGATTGTTTTTACTGCCAATAGAAAAACCTCCCTTTTGTTTATATTGCTTTAGCATTGATGGAAAATAGGAAATGAATCCGCTTTCAAAATAGAACAAAGGTTGCAACTGTTCCTGTAGCTTTTGTGGCCATCAAAAGCAACATCTAAAATTTTAGTATTATTCACACTAAAATTTCAATTTTACATTTTATACCTTATACACTGTCGAAAGTGATAAAAAAGGCGCCCTCATTCACTAACTGTAATTCTACATAGCCAAAAATTACTTGTCAATATATTCTAAATATTTTTTATTTTATAAAAAATAGGTTATTATTTCACAAAAACACAGAAAAATACGCTGAAACTATCAGCGTATTTTTCTAACATCCATATTCAAGTAAAATTTTACTATGAATCCTTCCTTATTGAATCTTTTTTTAAACAACAAAACGAAAAAACCATATAAAACTATCTATATTGGATTATTTATCCATTACTCCTTCACCAAGCGACGATACTTTCCACTATAATAAATTAGTGGTTCAGCATCATTCACACAAATGTCTGTAACACGCCCAATAAATAGTGTATGATCACCCTCAACATGTGCAGCTGTGACCTCACAGGAAATTTGTGTCAATGCATTAGGTAATACCGGGACTCCCTGAAGACGTTCAAACACCACTTCATCGTGATCCTTCAACTGCCCCGCAAAGACCATTGATAGCTCCTTTTGGTCAGCCGACAGTATATTGACGGAGAATGTCCCGCTTTGTTTAATCTTTTCCAACATTTGTGCTTTTTCTGCAATTGAGATTACAACAAGTTGTGGACTAAGTGACACGGACATGAAAGCATTCGCCGTCATTCCGTGAACATTTCCATCTACCTCTGTGGCGATGACTGTTACCCCTGTTGCAAATTTACCCATTGCATGACGAAATTGACGAACTTCCATTTCATTTACCTCCTTTTCAAACACCTAAGTATCCCTTCTATATTATCTGAATATTAGCTACAAATAAATAATAATATGGAAATTTCTTTACTACCAATATAAACTGAGAATAAAGAATACTAAAATTCTCACACCTCAAAAGTGAATCTGACTTAGGGTCTTTATGAAAGGAGCTGCCATGGCTTTTCCACTTTTAGAAACAAAAAGATTGAAATTAATTGAATTAACTCATCAACATGTTGAGCCATTATATGAAATTTTGTCATTAGAGGAAGTGACGCAGTTTTACGGTACCAATCGCTTTATTTTGCCAGCGGAAGCATCAAGATTAATAGATATGTTTCACAAGAATTTCCTTGATAAACGAGGGCTTCGTTGGGGAATTAAGTTAAAAGAAAACCAACAAATCATCGGCACAGTCGGTCTCAATGCATTACATCTGAAAAATAAACGTGCAGAGATCGGGTATGAACTCCATCCAGCTTTTTGGAAGAGGGGCTTTGCCTCAGAGGCCATCAAAGAGGTACTGCGCTTTAGTTTTAATCAATTAGATTTATTTCGTATTGGAGCAGTGGTTTATCCAGAAAATGAGGCATCCGTAAATTTACTTATGAAGCTTGGCTTTTCGAAGGAAGGAATACTTCGCGGTTACATTCATCAAAATGAACAATTTCATGATACATATGTATTATCACTTTTACAGCAGGAATGGAAAAACAGCCAAGAGTAAATCTCCTGGCTATTTTCATTCCTCAAAATACTCTTTGAGCGCTTTCGGATCTTTAACCTCTCCCTCTTGATAATACGGGTTATTTTCTGCAGCATCCTTTGGATCAAGATTTGTTTTAATTACCAACATTGGCGCGGGCGAATTTTCAGCAATGATCCGGTCGTTTAATTGATCAAAATCAGGCAGCTTTTTATTTCCAGGTTGTTTTGGTTCCATACAAACACCTCCTAGAAAATAGCTTGCTATTTTTAGCAGGTAAACATTCACCTAATTTCTGGTGTCGTCTAAAAAGAAAAAAACTAGGAAGTATTACCTTCCTAGTGTCTTTATTCCTCTTCAGAGCCGACCAAGAAATCTGGGTTTAGTTCTTCGAATTCTTCATCGTCCACATCCAGTCCCCAATCTTCGTCATTGTCTTTACAGCCCTCAGAGCTGACACGGACACAAACCTTTGTCTCGCCAATCACTTCAACAAGGAATTCCCTTTCGACATGGACAATGATTCGGTTACCGTTAGGGGAAATAACAGCTTCACAGCAGTTAGGCTGTTGCAGCACTCGAGCACAAATTTCGTTGTCATCGAGGCAATCATGGTCACGATACTTTAACTTGATGACATCCGTATATTGGACACGTTCGGTCACTACTTCTGTTTTGGTATTATCATTAAATGAGTACCAAACGTTGATGTCATATGAGCCATGTATCTCTACGGTCTTGCCAACCTTTTTCGCGTTATATTTATGGTTGATGATCCAACAGCCAAGAATACTTGTTGGACTGTGTGCCGGGCTAATTGTATGATTGGACTGGGTAAATTTCCGTCCTTTCGCTACTACGGCCTTGGTAATTATCTCTCTATATTCTCCCATTTCGCGCGAACCCTCCTCATTCATTTTCATTTCATCGTATGCTAAATTGTAGACTAGTGTGATATATAATTTTGCGAATACTGGTTAAAAGTTTAGTCATAGTTCATTTTATGCGGGATTTATAGGTGTGTGCCTTTCATGCATGTACTTTAAAATGAAGGAATGTGGGGCTGAATCATTCGGGGGTATGGGTAAAAAAAAGAAAACCAGGCTTCATTTAGAAGTCTGGTTTTTGTGGTTAATGATCATGGTCACAATCATCATGACCTTCACAAGATCCGCCGCCATTTTGCATGCTAGCTCCCGTTTCACCGAGTAACACGTCGCCACCTGTTGAAAGGATAATTTCATCAGTAACCGTATTAGATATAGTTGATGCAATGAGTTGAAGTAGTTCATTCACTTCAACTTGTGATTGTTTGAAATCCTGTACCACCGGAATGTCATCCAACTCTTGTTCAATAGTAGCAATTTTATTTTCTACTTTCTTTAACGCTTCTGGTTTTCCATAATGCTGTAAGTTAACAGCTTGCTTTTGCAACCCTTTAATATCGGCAATGAGCGTCTTCACCTTTTGATTATCATGAATATGTGCTTCTGCCCGTTTGAAGAAGTCAACTTCCTCAGTTTCTGCTATCATCCGTGCTAGATCTGTCGCACGAGCGACGATATCGTCTTTTGTATATTTTGCCACTTTATTTCACCTCTACCGGTTCTAATTCTTCCACCATTTCTCCGTTTAATGACCATGTTCTTGCTTCTGTAATTTTTACTTTTACTATTTTTCCAATAGCTGACTTTGGAGCAGCGAAGTTTACAAGCTTGTTCCTTGAAGTATATCCAGCTAAAACATCCGGGTTGTTCTTACTTTCCCCTTCAACAAGAACATCAAGAATTTGACCTTCATGTTTTTTCATTGCTTCTAAAGACAGCTCATTTACAAGTGCATTAAGGCGCTGCAGGCGGGCTTTCTTCACTTCCAACGGAACATTATCCTCCATTTTTGCCGCTGGAGTTCCTTCCCGTGGGGAATAAATAAATGTGTAAGCCAATTCATACCCCACTTCACGATAAAGGGACATCGTTTCTTCAAACTGTTCGTCCGTCTCGTTCGGATAACCAACGATAATATCCGTTGTCAATGCAACATTCGGAATTGCCGCCTTAATTTTTCTTACAAGCTCTAAATATTGTTCTCTTGTATACTTACGAGCCATTATTTTTAAGACATCTGTGGATCCAGATTGTACAGGTAAATGGATATGATCCATTAAGTTACCGCCTTTGGCAAGAACCTCAATCAAACGATCATCAAAGTCACGTGGATGGCTTGTAGTAAAACGAATCCTTGGAATATCGATTTTACGTAAATCATCCATTAGCTCCCCAAGACCGTAGTTAACACCCTCAAGGTCTTTACCATAGGCATTTACGTTTTGACCAAGGAGAGTGACTTCCTGATAGCCTTGTGCTGCCAATTGACGGACTTCTTGGATAATTTCCTCAGGTCGACGGCTCCGCTCCTTTCCACGAGTGAAAGGAACGATACAATACGTACAGAACTTATCACAACCATACATAATGTTTACCCATGCTTTAATTTTACCGCGGCGAACTTTTGGAAGGTTTTCAATGACGTCCCCTTCCTTTGACCATACTTCGACAACCATTTCTTTTGACATATATGCTTCATGTAAAATATTAGGTAAGCGATGAATATTATGGGTACCAAAGATCATATCAACCTGTTGATACGTTTTTAAGATTTTATTAACAACGGATTCTTCCTGAGACATACATCCACAAACGCCGATAAGGAGGTCCGGTTTTTCTGTTTTTAATGCCTTTAAATGGCCCAGCTCGCCAAATACTTTGTTTTCGGCATTCTCACGAATAGCACAGGTGTTTAAGAGAATTACGTTTGCCTCCTCTGTGCTGTCAGTGGGCTCGTAACCCAATGCTAAAAAGATACCGGCCATTACTTCTGTATCGTGCTCATTCATTTGACAGCCATAGGTACGGATATAAAACTTACGCCCTTCACCCATTCCCCTGAATTCTTCTGGAATGGCAAAGTCACTATGGTATCTTACTTCCTCTTTACCACGTTTTTTTGCTTCTTTTAAGGATGGTGCGGTAATGACTTGTTCAAAGTATTTACTGTAATCCTTGGCGGATTTTTTGTCCGAAGAATTTTCAGTTGCCACTTTTTGACCTTCTAATCGCTGTTCTTCATTCATCTATTTTAAATCCCCTTTCTTTAAAAATTCCCTATTTACCGTCTATTGGATTTCCAAATGTTATTTTTTACCTGTGCATTAACATGAATATAACCGCTATATCTGCACATTATTATAGTATAAAGGTTTACCTTTATGAAAACAATAGAAAACCCTGTAAACGCTCCCGCATCAAGATTCTTCCCAAATGACATTAATCACATTAACGTAAATAAGATAATTATATAGAGAAATAGTAACTATATATGTGATGTATTTCACTAAATTCGCCATAAAAAATCCCGCGAATACGATTCAACGGGATTTTTTTATTCATTTATTACATGAACTCTGCAACTAGTTTATCAAAGTGTGATTGATCTAAAGTTAATTTTGCATCCACTAATGGTTCTTCAGAGTAATCAGTAAGTAATTCTTGATAAGAAGGACGCTCCGTGTTTTGGTAGATAAGTCCAGTAACTAAGCCATTATGCTTCATTAATGTCTGCATCGCCATTTCACGATTTGATGGATCATAACCTTCAACATCATTTAGCTTCGTAAGGTTCTCTTTAAACCAATCATATGTGTTGACTTTGTTATAGGTTACACATGGACTAAATACATTGATTAAAGAGAAACCTTTATGATTAATACCAGCTTCAATTAAGGCTGTTAAGTCTTTTAAATCAGTTGAAAAGCTTTGTGCAACAAAGGTTGCCCCAACTGTTAAAGCCAGTTCCATTGGGGAAATAGATTGTTCAATTGACCCCATTGGAGTAGATTTTGTTTTAAAACCTACGGCGGACCGTGGAGATGTTTGTCCTTTTGTTAATCCATAAATTTGGTTATCCATGACGATGTAAGTAATATCTACATTACGACGGATGGCATGAACGGTATGTCCCATTCCAATCGCATATCCATCACCATCACCACCGGAAGCAATAACCGTTAAATCACGATTTGCCATTTTAACACCTTGGGCAATCGGAAGTGAACGACCATGGATTCCATGAAAACCGTATGAATTGATATAACCAGAGATACGGCCAGAACAACCGATACCTGAAATAACTGCTAAATTTTGCGGTTCTAGACCTACATTTGCTGCCGCACGCTGCATTGCCGCTTGTACGGAGAAGTCGCCACAGCCAGGGCACCAGTTCGGTTTAACATCATTTCGAAAGTCTTTAAAAGTGGCCATTTAGAACAACTCCTTACATTTTGAATGAACTTCGTGTGGTAGAAATGGATTACCATCATATTTAACATACTTTGTAATTTTTTCAGCATGACCAACATTCATTTTCATAATATTGGCTAATTGTCCAGTCGCATTGTTTTCAATGACAATAACTTTCTTTGCTGAACGAATAAGCGGTAGCACTTCATCAGATGGGAACGGATGAATTAAACGAATTTGCGCATGATTTACTTTCAAGCCGTCTTTTTCTAAACGTGTCATCGCTTCTTCAATTACACCGCGAGTAGAGTTAAATCCTACAATTAAAAGATCCGCATCTTCATGTGGGGCATTTTTATAAACCGGTGTATTAAAACGAATATTTTCAACCTTGCGCATACGTTTATCCATCTGTGCAATCCGGTTTGTAGCCGATTCAGATGGTTTTCCTGTTTCAGCATGTTCAACACCAGTTACATGATGAATACCATTCTTCATACCAGGAATCGAACGAGGTGAAACACCATCTTCCGTAACTTCATAGCGTTTAAAATATCCTTTGTTTTCAATCTCTGGAAGCTCATCCGCAACGAGCTTACCTCGTCTAATTTCAACCTTTGAAACATCAAGAGGTTCAACTGTTTGTTTACCTAAAGATAATTGAAGGTCAGATAAAACAATTACAGGGCATTGATATTCTTCCGCAAGGTTAAATGCTTCCGCTGTGTCATAGAAAGCTTCTTCTACAGTACTTGGAGCCATTACAATTTTCGGAATTTCCCCATGTGTTCCATAAATCATTGCCATTAAATCGGATTGTTCCTGTTTTGTTGGCAATCCTGTTGAAGGACCGCCACGTTGTGTGTCAACAATAACAAGCGGGGTCTCTGTAATCCCGGCAAGTCCGATCGCTTCCATCTTTAATGATAATCCAGGTCCTGAAGAAGCTGTAATTGCACGAACTCCACCGTAGCTAGCACCGATTGTCATGGTACATGCTGCAATTTCGTCTTCAGTTTGGATTACTGTTCCACCAACTGCTGGAAGTTTTTTAATCAAATATTCCATGATATCTGAGGCAGGTGTAATTGGGTATGCAGCCATAAAGCGGCAGCCTGCAGCTAATGCTCCCAATGCGATTGCATCATTACCAATCATATACATTCGCTTTTTACCATCTGCTTTTTCAAGTATCATTGTTGGAATAGCGGAATCCATTTTTTCTTTCATATACTCAAAACCAGCATTGATTGCTTCCATGTTCTTAGCAACTACTTTGTCGCCCTTTTTGCCGAAAATTTCGCGGACAACCTCTTCAAAAACATGAATATCCAAATCTAGAACAGCTGAAGTCGCACCGATTGCCACCATATTTTTCATTAAGGAAGTCCCTAACTCGGTTGCAATTTCTGTAAAAGGAACCGCATACATTGCTGCTTCAGTATCTTCTGGTTTCTTTGGAGTAAATTTTGCATCTGCAAGGATTACTCCTTTGCTATGAAGCTCTTTGTAGTTTACATCGATAGTTTCTTGGTCAAATGCTACAAGGATATCAAGGTCATCAGAAATAGAGCGTACATCTGTTGTGCTTACTCTGATCTTATTATTTGTATGACCGCCTTTGATACGTGATGAAAAGTGACGATAACCATACAAGTAATATCCTAGGCGATTCAGTGCGATTGCAAAGATTTCCCCAGTACTTTCAATACCTTCCCCTTGTTGTCCGCCAACTTTCCACGAAAGTTGATTGATCATTTCCTTACACCCCTTTGGATATGTAAAAAATCAGTAGATTAAATCATTTATTAGTGTAGCACTTATCCTAGTAATTCACTAAAAATCGGCCTTTTTATTGCTTTAAAGACCAAAAGAAACTGAACAAAGGATATGTACTAAACGCTTACAATTCTAGACCTATGCACTAAAAAATGCAACCCTTTGGTGAGAAATATTGTCTAAAATATGAATATTTTTTTATTATTAAAAAATTGATATTTCCTTTCATAAAAAAACAAAATAAATATTTGGCCAAATCCCCCACTTTAACAGTATTTACCTCTCTTATTGAGAATTAACCCTTGTTTTTTCATATATTTTATTGTATATCAGAATAATATTTTTATAATATATAGACCCCAATTTAATATGTAACATAACAAAAAACCGCTTGTAAAAATAACAAGCAGTTTAAAAAATAAGGTATTTCTTTATCTAGCCTGCTGGAAAAGAGTCTATCTCTTTCAACGCGGCTCTACGATTAGTTTAATAGCTGTGCGTTCTTCCCCGTCAATTAAAATATCGGTAAACGCAGGGATACAGATCAAATCAACTCCGCTAGGTGCTACAAATCCTCTTGCAATCGCTACTGCCTTAACGGCTTGATTTAATGCACCCGCACCAATAGCCTGTATCTCCGCTGCACCTCTTTCACGCAGAACTCCGGCGAGTGCACCAGCTACAGAATTAGGATTAGATTTTGCTGAAACTTTTAATATTTCCATTCCCCTAGCTCCTCCCTAGAAAATCCCGATCCCGCATGAGCAGTTTCATGAACCAATCAGGTTATAACATTCCACTGCTACTATATTCAATTGCCAAAAGACATATTCCAGCTTGGACAAAAAAAGAAAAACGGAAGTACTTAGGTATGCTGGTGCTAACAATTCATAAATTAGAAAAAACTCCCGAAGGGAGTTTTCACTTAGCTATAAAATGGATGATCATCATTTATTAATATACGGTCGAGTTTTTTGCACAGACCACTTTTTCTGTCTAGTTCCATATAAATTGCACTCAGTTGGTTGCGTTCTGATTTTGGTACTTCAAAACGAACAGGCATGCTTGTTTGGAACTTCTTAAGAACCGCTTCCCTCTCCATCCCTAAAATGCCGTCATATGGGCCTGTCATACCCACGTCAGATAAATAACCGGTTCCTCCTGGGAGGACTCGATTATCGGCTGTTTGAACATGTGTGTGTGTCCCTATGACTGCAGATACCCTGCCGTCCAAAAACCAACCCATTGCTTGTTTTTCACTTGTCACTTCTGCATGAAAATCTACAAAAATAAACGGTGTTCTTTCCCTCGCTATCTCGACTAATTCCTCGGCTTTTCTAAATGGGCAATCTAGTGGAGCCATAAATGTCCGACCTTGGAGATTAATGACAGCTACTTCTAACTCATTCACTTTAAAAAATGCTATCCCTTTTCCAGGCGTCCCTTCAGGAAAATTTGCAGGACGGACCAGATTTTTTGCTGTTTCGATAAACTCAAATATTTCTCGATTATCCCAGGCATGATTTCCAAGGGTGATCGCCTGTGCCCCGTTACCTAAAAATTCCCGATAAATTTTCTCCGTAATTCCCCTGCCCCCAGCTGCATTTTCACCATTGATAATGGTAAAGTGCGGGCGATATTTTTCTTTTAATTTTGGTAGATATTCCTTTACCATGTCTCGACCAGGTGAGCCGACAACATCGCCGATAAAAAGTAGATTCATTTTTTCCCTTTCCTCAATCCCAATTGTAATAGTTAAAATCGTATCACGTTCACACATTTCTAATAAATAAAGCGGTGCATGTGCACCGCTTTATTTCGCATATTCTACAGCCCGTGTTTCACGGATTACTGTCACTTTAATGTGTCCTGGATAATCAAGTTCTTCCTCAATCCGCTTGCGAATATCGCGCGCTAATCGATGTGCTGCAAGATCATCTACTGCATCCGGCCTTACAATGATTCGGACTTCACGACCTGCTTGAATGGCGAAGGATTTCTCAACACCTTCATATGACTCGGAAATCTCCTCAAGCTTTTCAAGACGTCGGATGTAGTTCTCAAGTGTCTCACTACGTGCACCTGGTCTTGCGGCTGATAAAGCATCAGCAGCAGCAACGAGTACAGCAATAATTGATGTTGGCTCCGTATCGCCATGATGCGAGGCAATACTATTGATTACCACTGGATGTTCTTTATATTTCGTTGCAAGTTCTACCCCGATTTCGACATGGCTGCCTTCCACCTCATGGTCGATAGCTTTACCAATGTCATGAAGCAGGCCTGCACGACGTGCAAGGGTTTCATCTTGACCAAGTTCAGCGGCAAGTAATCCGGAAAGCTGTGCCACTTCCATTGAATGTTTTAAGACGTTTTGCCCGTAGCTCGTACGGAACCTTAAACGACCAAGAATCTTAATTAGATCCGGATGGAGTCCATGAACACCCACTTCAAAGGTGGTTTGCTCACCAACTTCACGAATATACTCATCAACTTCCCGACGAGATTTTTCTACCATTTCCTCAATTCGTGCCGGATGAATTCGTCCATCTTGAACTAATTTCTCAAGTGCTAAGCGTGCCGTTTCTCGACGAATAGGGTCAAAGCCTGATAGAATAACTGCTTCAGGAGTATCATCAATGATTAAATCAATTCCCGTTAACGTTTCAAGCGTACGGATGTTTCGTCCTTCACGGCCAATGATCCGGCCCTTCATTTCGTCATTTGGCAGGTTGACGACAGAAACTGTCGTTTCCGCAACATGGTCAGCAGCGCAACGCTGGATTGCTAACGAAAGTATTTCTTTTGCTTTCTTGTCAGCTTCTTCCTTCGCCCGATTTTCGCTTTCCTTAATCATTATTGCCGTGTCATGGGTTAGCTCTTGCTCCATTCTGTCAATAATGATCGTTTTTGCTTCCTCGCGCGTTAAGCTCGAAATTCGTTCGAGTTCAGTCTGTTGTTTTCGTACCAACTCGTCCACTTTGCTTTCCATCTCTTCAATATGCTGTTGTCTTTGATTTAGAGAATCATCCTTCTTTTCTAAAAGATTTTCACGCTTGTTTAACGTTTCCTCTTTTCGATCTAAATTCTCTTCTCTTTGCAGTAAACGGTTTTCTTGTTTTTGCATTTCATTTCTTCGTTCACGAACCTCACGTTCAGCTTCTGTTCGAAGCTTGTGAATTTCATCCTTTGCTTCTAGCAAAGCTTCTTTTTTCAAGGAATCAGCATCACGTTTTGCATCTTCAAGAATCTGCTCTGCAGCATTCTTTGCACCTGCTACTTTTGCTTCAGCAATGGATTTATGAACAAAATAGCCAACAACGGCACCGACGATAAGGCCAAGCAAAATGGAGATGATTGTAATAGGGTCCATCGTTACACCTCCTCTTGCTATGAACTTTTGTAACATTTTTCAAGTGTCGGCATGTACATTGTTTAGACTCAACATACAGCAAGCACCAAGGCTTTTCGCATTGTAATATTTCCAAAAATGTAAAATATACATGTTAATTGTAAAGGTGGGGATATTTATTGTCAAGGTTTTGTCTAATCGGCATGGTGAAATATCTAGAATTTGACATCAATTGGCTGTCATAAAGTGAAAAACAAATATTATTTCATGAATAATATAAAAGAAATACATTATAAAAAAAGGAGCAAAACTTTATTCAGTTTTGCTCCTCTCCTCCTCTAGTCTATTAATTCAAATTGTTCATCATCGTCTTTCTCAGTGACAAATTTTTCACTATCTAAACCATAATGCTCACGGATTTTCCCTGAAATTTCGAGACGAATATCTGGGTTTTCCCTTAAGAAAAGCTTTGCATTCTCGCGGCCTTGGCCTAATCTTTCACCATTGTAGGAGTACCATGACCCGCTCTTTTCAACAATATCTAACTCTGAGCCGAGATCAATGGTCTCGCCTTCTTTAGAAATTCCCTCACCATACATAATATCTACCTCTGCAGTACGGAAAGGAGGAGCGACTTTATTCTTAACTATTTTAATCTTCGTCTTATTACCCACAATATCAGTGCCCTGTTTTAACGCCTCTGCACGGCGTACTTCAATACGGACAGTTGAATAGAATTTTAATGCGCGTCCACCTGGAGTTGTCTCAGGGTTTCCAAACATAACGCCAATTTTTTCACGAACTTGGTTAATGAATATGGCAATGGTCTTCGATTTGTTGATTGCACCAGATAATTTACGCAGTGCTTGCGACATCAAACGAGCTTGTAAGCCCATGTGAGAATCTCCCATTTCGCCTTCAATTTCCGCTTTTGGAACTAAGGCTGCTACTGAGTCGACTACAATAATATCAATTGCGCCACTTCGAACTAATGCTTCAGCGATTTCAAGTGCCTGTTCACCGGTATCAGGCTGTGATAGCAATAATTCATCAATGTTTACACCTAATTTTTGGGCATATGCCGGGTCAAGGGCATGCTCAGCATCGATAAATGCTGCTTGTCCCCCATTCGCTTGGACTTCAGCTATCGCATGCAAGGCAACTGTTGTTTTACCAGAACTCTCAGGACCATAAACCTCGATAATTCTGCCTCTAGGATATCCGCCCACCCCAAGTGCTGCATCAAGTGCTAATGAGCCACTCGGACTCGTTAATATCTTGGTATCTGTTTTCTCTCCCATCTTCATGACGGAACCTTTACCGAATTGCTTTTCTATTTGCTTTAACGCCATTTCTAAGGCCGCTTTACGATCACTCACGAATAATTTCCTCCTTATATATAAACACTCGCTTATTGCCACAATCTATTAAATACCTATAAACAATATAACCTTTTTTATGGTATTTGTCGAGTAAAAAGTCGAACATTTATTCTGTTATTTTTTAAACAATATATACTGTGATAAGAGGCTTATTCACCTCATATTTGTTTTTTCTCTCCAGATTCTCCTTCAAAAAGCAATATATCTTCCTTAATTTGAAAATTCAATTCATATAATAATTTTTATATTAAACAAAAAAATCACAGAACACTATTTAGTATTCTGTGATTCTTTTAAATGACGCAGGATAAAATAACAGCCGAATTTAACTGCTCGGTTCCGGTTTGCTTCCCTCGTTCCCGCAAGGATCATTTTTTCAACCACTGTCGGTTTTCCTTTTATAGCAATTCCAATATAAACTGTACCGACTGGCTTGCCTTCCAGCTCATCAGGCCCTGCTACACCGGTAAAGCTAATCCCAATATCACTCTCCAACAGCCTGGCAGCATTTTCAGCGAGCTCTTTTGCACACTGTTCACTCACAGCACCATATTTTTCAAGCGTTTCCGGTTTCACCTGCAATACACGCTGTTTTGCTTCATTCGAATAGCAAACAATCCCGCCTTTAAATATCGAACTCGACCCGGCAATCGAGGTTAACTCTTTTTGGAACAGTCCCCCTGTTAAACTCTCGGCGGCCGTAATCGTTAGGTTTCTTTCTTTTAAACATTTCGTTATTTCTGCCAAAAGAGAGGTGTTGTCATATCCATATAAAAAATTCCCGACCCGTTGTTTTATCGTCTTTTCCACTTCGTCCAGCATAGTATGCGCTGCCGCTTCATCGACATGTTTAGCTGTCAGTCTTAAGGTAACCTCTCCATCGCCTGCGAGCGGCGCAATCGTAGGATTACTTTGTGCATCAATTAAATCGATAATTTCCGTTTCCAATGCTGCCTCGCCAATACCAAAAAATCGTAACACCCTCGAGACAATTTTCTCATTCGATTCATTTTTTGAAGCAAGTGCCTGACACCCATATCGAAGAAACATCGGTTCCATTTCCTTGGGTGGTCCAGGTAAAAGCACATAGACGTGGCTGTTACTTTCTAGAACCATTCCTGGTGCCATCCCATGATCATTTGGGAGAATAAGTGACCCTGCTAATACAAGTGCCTGTTTGCGATTATTTTCCGTCATTACACGGTTTGTCCGCTTGAAATACAGCTCTATTGAGTCTAATGCTGTTTGGTCCATAACCAGTTCTTTTCCGATGTGTCGGGCAATCGTTTCCTTCGTCAAATCATCCTTTGTCGGCCCAAGACCGCCAGTAAAGATAATCATGTTCGAACGGTTCTCTGCAACTTCAATCGCTGCCTTTAGTCGGTCAGGGTTATCGCCTACTACCGTATGATAAAATACATTAATACCAAGTCCGGCTAATTGCTGTGAAATAAAGCGGGCATTCGTGTTAACAATTTGACCCAGTAATAATTCTGAACCGACAGCAATAATCTCTGCATTTTTCATTATGTCACCCCTTAGTAAACACTGTACATCTTATTTTGAATTTTTTAACACATGACTATTTTTCGCAAAATAATCCCAGCCGGACCAAATTGTAAAAATCAACGCCACCCATAACGCGACAATATCAAAACGGAATGGAATCAAGGCAAAAATAATATTATGTAACAATAAGGATGAAATGGCGACGATTTGCGCCCATGTCTTTATTTTACCAAGCATATTTGCCGCAACGACCTCACCTTCTCCGGCAAGTAAGAGGCGGAGGCCTGTTACAGCAAACTCCCTGCTGATGATGATAATCACAATCCATGAGGGTGCATATATATCATTCATTTCTACAAGGACTATTAGTGCAGCCGAGACAAGTAATTTGTCAGCAAGTGGATCAAGAAATTTCCCCATATTGGTGACAAGATTAAACCTGCGGGCATAGTATCCATCAACCCAATCAGTTGTTGATGCCAAGATAAAAATAAGTGCGCCGACAAAATGGGTAACTGGCATATCGGCCCCTATAAGACTAATTGTCCCCCAATCAAAAGGGGCTAACATAATAATCAAGAATATCGGAATTAATAATATTCTGGATACGGTAATTCGATTTGGAATATTCATAATTTCCCTCCAAGTAATGATTGAAAGTGAAAAATAGCCATCAACAGATGACTATTCATTCTTCAGAACATATTGAATCGTGATGTTCTGAACATTCGCTGTCGCCGGTATCGCATACTCGAGCTGTTGGTCATTCACAAATATGTCAGTATCCGCAGCGTTTCCGACTCTAATAACGGCCGTGCTTTCCCCAGATAAATCCTGCGTTTGGCTTTCTGTTGCTCCCGTTTTAAGCGTCCCTTGAAAAAAGGTCTTCCCTTTTCCATTTTTAATGCTTACCCAGGTATTTCCTTTAGAAACCAATTTCACCACAAATTTATCCGCATTTTTCAAATCATAGGTGGAATTAGTACCACCACTTTGAACTACTGTTAACTCCTGCTTTGGTGCTTCCACAACAGGTGTTTCTTCCTCTTCTTGTTTCGCAGGCTGATCCTCTTTTTTTGTGTCTTTCGTTTTTTCCTTTTCTTCCGCTTTAACCTTTTCTAAGCTTTCGTTTTTTTCAATTTTAACCTGCTCATTGTCCTTTTTAACCGCTTCATTTGAATTAGAATTAGCATGGTTTGTTAAAAAGTAATATAAAAGACTAGCCACGCCGATCACAAACACACCAATCAAAACTTTCGGAAGAATATCAAAGAGCTTTGAATTTCCTTCTGTGATGGTTTTGTGTGTCTTGACCCTTGATAATTGCTGCGGCAAATCATCATTATAGGAAGCTGGTATTTCGGTTTTATAGGTTTCAAAAATTTCATCCGGATTCAGCTCCAATGACTCCGCATACTGCTTGATAAAGGCTCGCACATAAAAATTCCCAGGCATACTGGAATAGTTACCATCCTCAATTCCTACTAAATACCGTTTTTGAATTTTTGTCATGGATTGTACATCATCTAAGCTTAATCCTTTGGCTAATCGGGCTTCTTTTAGTCGATTCCCTAATTCAGTCAACTGTAACACCTTCCAATTTATTAAAAATCAAAATCTCCAAAATCTGATCCAGAAAACATATTGTGCTGGTCTACAACTTCGTATGTAATCTCTTCATCCGCGTCATTTCTAAGTTCAATAATATAATCGAAATCATCTAGCGTATACTCAGAGTTCTGTACGAAAATATCAGGATGCTCAATTACCTTCACTGATGGCAGGCGCATAATTTCCCGGACCAGCTGCCAGTGACGCTCATTTGCCCGTTTTGTTGAAACAATCCCATCAAGAATAAACAGATTATTTTCGTTATACTCATCTTCAATCAGTTGATTGCGGATCGTTTGTTTTAAAAGGGTAGATGAGACAAACAACCAGCGCTTATTCGCACAAACACTTGCTGCTACTAGTGACTCTGTTTTGCCGACGCGAGGCATTCCACGAATGCCAATAAGCTTGTGTCCCTCCTGCTTAAATAATTCTGCCATAAAATCGACTAATAATCCAAGTTCATCCCTTACAAAACGAAATGTTTTTTTATCATCCGCATCCCTTTGAATATAGCGACCATGCCTGACAGCAAGTCTGTCACGTAATTTAGGCTCTCTTAGTTTGATTAATTTTATTGTGTCCATCGTATGTAAAATTGACTCAAGCCGTTTAATTTGATCATCATCTTTTGCTAATATTAAGAGACCTCGTCTACCCTCATCAACACCATTAATCGTGACAATATTGATAGCAAGCATTCCTAGTAAGGATGAGATGTCGCCAAGTAAACCAGGACGGTTTTTCTGAATTTCATATTCCAAATACCATTCTTTTTTCAAGATAAAAACCCCCAAAAGAAGTTTCGACAATTTTTTCATTTCCTTTATCTATCCCCTATAATAAATGATTTTGATGGAAGATGAAAGAAAAAACAAAGAGAATGACTTATTTATCTATATTTTATACTTGACAGTAAAAAGAGAGAGGAACCCAAGGGCTCCACTCTCTTTTTAGCGGCTTCCGTTATTTGATATCAGTTTTACCATTATATTGGCAATGGCTTGCTGTTCTTGTTTATCAGCAACAGACCAAAGATCCGAAAGAATTCTCTCTTGCTCATTTTTCGGCTCGACCTGGTTCGCTAAATAATCACCAATTTGAAATGCAAGGTTACTAACTGCCCCTTCACTCATACCTTCATTTTGTGCATGATGAAGACGATCCGCTAAGAAGTCTTCCCACTGCTTCCAGTTATCTAAAACAGACATAATATTACCTCCTTTAGAATAGTACAAGGTTATTTTGCGAAGGTTTGGCTTAAACTATTCATGAATAATTTGTGAAAATTACGTATACCATCCTCCATTTATTGCCAGAACTTGACCTGTCATATAGGATGAATCTTCGGATAACAAGAAGGCGACACTGCCCGCAATTTCTTCAGGCAGCCCTAGTCTTCCCATCGGGATCTCAAAAGTAATCTGTTCCAATTCTTCAGGTGTAAAACTTTCCATCATCGGTGTTGCTACAGCCCCTGGGGCTACCGCGTTAACACGAATTCCGTTTAGTGCCACTTCTTTACTTAGCGCTTTAACAAAGGCTAGTTGTGCACCTTTTGCCGCTGAATAAGCCACTTCACATGCTGCACCGGTTTGTCCCCAAATAGAAGTGATCACTATAACATTTCCAGACCCTTTTCTTAATAATTTTGGAAGCAATTCTTTTGTTAACAGTAACGGGTTAATGACATGGACATTCATTAATGCCTCGACTTCTTCCTGCTGCACATCCACGAACAAACCATATTGGCTGTTGCCGCCGCAATGAATGATGGCATCTAAAGAAAAAATGTGCTGTGCTATGGATTTATATCCCCCAGCATCTGCCAAATTCGCTTGAATAGGAATATATTCCTCGCCGAACGGTGTCAGCTTGTCCAATAACCCCCTTATGGATTGTTCATTTTTATTATAGTGTAAATACAAGGAATACCCCTTTTGAGCTAAATTTATCGCAACCGCTTGACCGATTCCACCACTTGCTCCCGTTATTAGTGCATATTTTTTCATTCGAATCACTCTCTCTTTAAGTTAAAACATAAAACAGAGAAGAAGCGTCGGAATAACGACGCTTCACCCTATTTTTTCTTTGGTATTACTTGGCAAACGGAGAACCGTTCCTCTGAGATGACTTCCGCTGCTAATTCTTGAATATCATTTAATGTGATTTTTTCTAGCGTTGGAACCACATCGAAAAGATTCATTTCATTAAAGGCATAACGAGTAAATTGATTAGCGATATATTCGGGCGAATTCACCGAACGTAAAAAGGCACCAATTTTTTTCCTTTTCGCTCTTTCCAATTGCTGTTCGGTAAACCTGTTGCTCTTTTTTGCCTCAAGGAGCATTTTTTCTAGCTCATCTGCAAGTTTATCCGGTTCTCCTGTGTCTCCTCCAACCATAGCAAACCCAAACCCTTGTTCCTGTGTATAATCATATGAAAAGGTTTCATCAATTAGTCCTTCACTGTAGAGACGATTATAATTTTCAGAGCTTTTTCCAAACAACAAATCAAGCAACACGTTCATCGTTAACTCATTCTTCAGTAATTCTTCACCGGTTTGATCGACATGAAGTGCTTTGATGCCAAGCAGGGATTTAGATGTTTGCACATTCATCTCCAAGACTTGCTTCTTTTCAGCAGCTTGTGTTGGTTCCGTATCAAATTTCCGTTGGATTTCAGGCATTGCTTTATACTCTTTTTTCGATTGATTTTCTCGAACTTGCGTCATTATCTTACCCGGATCTACAGGGCCAACAATAAATAATAGCATGTTACTCGGATGATAGAAGGTATTGTAACACTCATAAAGCCAATCCTTTGTAATATGGGAAATGGATTCAATCGTGCCGGCAATATCTATTTTAACTGGATGATTTTGATATAAGTTTTGGATTAAACCAAAGTATAACCGCCAATCAGGATTATCATCATACATGGTAATTTCCTGACCGATAATGCCTTTTTCCTTTTCAACCGTTTTTTCAGAAAAATAAGGCTCTTGAACAAAATCAATCAAGGTTTCAAGATTTTTTTCTACATCAGATGTACTTGAAAATAAATAGGCAGTTCGTGTAAAGGAAGTAAAGGCATTAGCAGATGCTCCTTGACGGCTAAATTGCTGAAACACATCGCCATCCTCTTTCTCAAAAAGCTTATGCTCTAAAAAGTGGGCAATTCCATCCGGTACCTTAACATATTCGTCTTTTCCTAACGGAACAAACGTATTGTCAACTGAACCATATTTAGTCGTAAACGTTGCAAACGTCTTATTGAATCCTTTTTTCGGTAAAATATAAACATTCAGGCCATTTGTCATTTTTTCATGAAAAAGCTCTTCTTGAAGCTGGTCAAACGTAATTTTCTCCATTATTCGCCCGCCTCCGTTCCTGTTAAAAAATAAATAGTATCAAGATTGATTTTATTGGCAACAGCAATAATTTCTTCTTTTGTCACCTTTTGCATTTCAGAAATCCAGCTTTCAAGTTTGATATCACTATGTGCAACCACATTATGATAAAGAATTTCAGTTAACCCTCTGGCCGTATCAACGGTTTCCATTATTTGATTCTGAATCACAGCCTTTGTTTGAGCTAACTCCTGATCAGTAAAATCGCCTTTTTTCATAGCTTCCATTTGCTCATGGATAATTCCTACTGCTTGATCATAGTTCTTTAGATCAATCCCTGACATTACCATCATTAAACCTTTATGACTTTCCAAACGGCTCGCAGCGTAATAGGCAAGGCTTGCTTTTTCCCGCACATTGATAAATAGCTTGGAATGTGAAAAACCGCCAAAAATCCCATTAAAAACTTGAAGCGCAAAGTAATCGGAATCTCCGTATATAATATTGGTTCGATACCCGATATTCAATTTCCCTTGTTTTACATCCTGTTCTTCTTTTACCTCGTTTACTTCTGTTCTTTTATTAACGTTTGCTGCTTCTGATTGTTTTGGTTCCCGGCTTTCAAAGTGAAGCAGCTCTTCTGCGAATTTTTTTACTTCATCTTCTTTTACATCACCAATGACATAAAGGTCCATCTCATCCTCTAAAAAGGCCTTTTTGAAATATTCATATAAATTTTCCGCTGTGATCGTCTCAACTCCCTCTGCTTCGCCGTTTACTTGGAGGGCATAGGGTTCTCCTTTACACATTTCTTCTAAAAGGCGCACATTGGAATAACGCATTTTATCATCATAAACCGATTGGATTCGCGACTTAAGTGTCCGTTTTTCTTTGTCCACTGTTTCCCTATCAAACGCATTTCCTGAAATATTGGGGTTAGTTAGAATCTCTGTCAATAATTCAAAGCCTTTTTTCAATAACGGATTGGAATCGCTTAAAAACTTTTCATTGGCAATTTCCAATGAGAAGCTCATAATGTGATATTCACCTTTTTTGGCCAGATCAACAAAAAATGTCGCACCATATAGCTCATCTAAATAAGACCGTAATGCTGTTGTGGTTGGATACTTACCAGAGCTGCTTTGTAATACATGGGGAAGGAGTGCTCTTTTTGTTACATCCGCTTTTGTCAAAGGGGCTTTCATTCTCCACACTATTGTATTCGTTTTATATTTTTCTGTTGTAATGACATGAAGTTTATACCCGCTCATTTCTGTTATTTTTTCCGAAGTGGCATCCATTAACATTCCTCCTTATGTGATAAAGGGCTTACTTAAACATATGTAGACATTTTTCTTTATATCTTTTCCTTGAGAATAAAAGCTATACTCTTAACTATAATTTGAAAGGCTTGCACAATACAAGTATTACCAATTAAAATGCCAAAAGAACCTTCAGTTTTAGTAACTGAAGGTTCCTTTTTTGACCGGTCCCAGGCGACGATAGACGGATGCCTGGAGCCTTTCTACTTAACGATTACCCTTGATGTAGTGTGTACCACTTGCTTTTGGAGCATCGGCACGTCCAATGAAGCCAGTTAAGGCTAAGATGGTTAACACATATGGAGCGATTAATAAATATACGTTCGGAATTCCCTTTAAGAAAGGTAAACTGGAACCAATGATACTAATACTTTGGGCAAAACCGAAGAACACGGCAGCACCTAATGCACCAAGTGGGTGCCATTTTCCGAAAATCATAGCCGCTAAGGCCATGAAACCTTGACCACTAATCGTTGAGTGGCTAAAGTTAGAGGTAATAGATTGGGCATAAACTCCACCGCCAATACCCCCTAGGGCTCCAGAGAGGATTACCCCTAAATAGCGCATTTTTGTTACGTTAATTCCCATTGTATCAGCGGCCATCGGGTGTTCTCCGACTGATCGAAGACGAAGACCAAATGGTGTTTTGAAAACCACGTACCAAACAATGATGGCAACAAAAATAGCTAAGAATGATGTCCAATATGTGTTTTGGAAAAAGATCTTACCAATAATCGGAATATCTTTTAAGATAGGAACATCGATTTTACTAAAGCCTTTACTGATAATACCTGTTTCACCTTTATCATAGATTAACTTAACAAGGAACAAGGTTAAACCTGTTGCAAGTAAGTTAATCGCTACACCCGAAACCGTATGGTCAGCACGGAATGTAATCGCGGCAACTGCGTGTAACAGGGAAAAAATAGCACCTGCAACCATTGCCACTAAGATTGAAATCCAAGGTGTTAAACTTCCAAAGGTAGTTACAAAAGTAAGGTTAAACACAATGGCTGTAAATGCACCAATAACCATTAATCCTTCAAGTCCAATGTTTACTACACCGGATCGTTCCGAGAAAATACCGCCTAATGCAGTGAAGACAAGTGGAGCTGCCCATAATAATGTGGAAGGAACGAGTATCATCAAGATGTCCATTAAACTCAACTTACTTCACCTCCTTCTTACTTAGTCGATCAAGTAACACTCTAATAATATAACTTGAGGCAACGAAGAAAACGATTAGTGCTATGATGATATCAACCAGCTCGTTTGGAACCCCAGATTCAAGTGGCATGTTCAAGGCGCCTACTTTTAATACACCGAATAGAATAGCAGATAAAAATACACCAAAAGCTGTATTGCCGCCTAATAATGCAACCGCGATCCCGTCAAATCCAACCCCGGTAAATCCACCTTTAACAGCAGCATAACCAAATGTTCCTAATCCTTCCATTGAGCCTGCAAGACCTGCAAATGCACCGGAAATTACCATAGATAGTATGATGTTTTTATTAACGCTCATCCCCGAATAGTGTGCAGCATGCTGGTTAAACCCAACAGCTCTTAATTCAAACCCTCTAGTTGTTCTCTCAAGTAAAAACCACATAATAAAACAACAAATAATAGCAATTACGATCCCCCAATGAAGACGAGAGTAATCTGTTAAGCTTTGTAACCACTCTGAACGTAATGTTGCTGACTCGTGGATCATTTCTGTTTTATCGCCACTTTTTGATGCTAAAAGGTTTCTTATGATATAGTTCGTAACATGTAGGGCAACATAGTTCATCATAATTGTTACAATAACTTCATGGACGCGAAAACGTGCTTTTAAAAATCCAGGGATAAACCCCCAAAGCGCACCGGCAATCATCGCAGCGAGAATGGCTAGTGGTAAATGAATAGCACGAGGAAGATCAAAAGCAACCCCTACCCATACCGCAGCAAGCCAGCCAACGATAAATTGTCCTTCAACCCCGATATTAAATAAGCCAACACGGAAAGCAAATGCAACCGCTAATCCGGCTAAAATATAGGGAGTAATCTGTCTGACTGCTTCACCAAAAGAATAGATATCACCAAATACCCCATTCCAAAGTGCTGAAAAGGCTGAAACAGGATCATATCCACTCACTAACATGATAATTGTTCCAACCAAAATTCCTAACAAAACGGCAATAACGGGAGTTAATAAACCCTTTAAGCGTTTAGACATGTGTTCCTTCACCCGCTTCCTTTCTATTCGAACCGGCCATCAGCAATCCAAGCTCCTGCTCCAAGGTTTCTTTTGGATTTACTACAGCAACAATTTTCCCCTCGTAAATAACTGCAATCCTATCGCTAACGTTCATAATTTCATCTAGCTCAAATGAAACCAACAAGACAGCTTTTCCATGATCACGCTGTTCTATTAGGCGTTTATGAATAAATTCAATGGCTCCAACGTCCAAGCCCCTTGTAGGCTGGGCTGCAATGAGTAAATCAGGATTTCGATCAACTTCACGCCCAATAATTGCTTTTTGCTGATTCCCCCCCGACAAAGCCCGTGCCAAAGTAAATTCGCTTGGTGTTCGAACGTCAAACTCTCCAATTAGTTTCTTAGCCTGTTTATATATTTCTTTAAAATTTAAGATCCCACCGCTTGAAAATGGCTTTTTATAATAGTTTTGTAAAACCATATTTTCTCCAATCGGAAAATTCAACACTAAACCATGTTTATGACGGTCTTGTGGAATATGGCCAACACCGGATTCGGTGATTTTTCTTGGGGTAAGATGGATCAATTCTTTTCCATTGACTTTAACGCTTCCACTTTCTGATTTCCGTAAACCCGTAATGGCTTCAATAAATTCGGATTGTCCATTCCCATCAACCCCGGCAATTCCAACAATCTCTCCAGCTTTTACCGAGAGATTAAGACCATTTACAACAGTAACTCCACGGGAATCTTTCACAACCAAATCTTGGATTTCAAGTACATCCTGCTTAGGTGATGCCTCTATTTTCTCTGTTTTAAAAACAACTTCACGACCAACCATTAAACTTGCAAGTTCGTTGGGATTGGTTTCACTAACATTTACTGTGCCGATGCCTTTACCTTTTCGAATGACCGTACAACGATCGGCAACTTCCATAATTTCTTTTAACTTGTGGGTAATCAGAATAATGGATTTTCCTTCTTTAATAAGTGTTTTCATAATTTGAATAAGTTCTTTGATTTCCTGTGGTGTTAATACAGCTGTCGGTTCATCGAAAATAAGAATTTCAGCACCACGATAAAGTGTTTTTAATATTTCAACCCTTTGCTGCATACCGACAGTTATATCAGAGATTTTTGCCTGCGGGTCTACAGATAGACCATAGCGTTCAGAAATCTCACGAACCTCTTTTTCTGCCTTTTTAATATCAATGCGGCCACCCGTTGTTATTTCGCGACCTAAAATGATATTTTCTGTAACAGAAAAAGTATCAACTAACATAAAGTGCTGGTGCACCATTCCAATCCCTAAATCATTTGCAATATTTGGGTTTGTAATATTTACTGGCTGGCCTTTTACACGGATTTCCCCTTGTTCTGGCTGATATAAACCAAAGAGGACATTCATTAGTGTCGATTTACCTGCGCCATTTTCTCCGAGTAAAGCATGAATCTCCCCTTTTTTAAGCTGAAGGGTAATGTTATCATTCGCAACGAAACCGCCAAATTCTTTACGAATGTTGAGCATCTCAATAACGTAATCCATTTTTTCTCACTCCCTGTTAAAAGATAAAAGGAAATTTTGACCAGAAGTAGTAAGAGGTCAGACCTTTTCAATTTTTTAAAAAATAGGGATAATCCCCCTACTGAAATCTTAAATGAAAAGTAGAATGAAAATTCTACACTTCAGTTAGGAATTCATTAAGAAGGAATAAGCGGGTAATGTAATGTCCACGCTTATTCCTAATCAAACATTATTTTACACTAAATGTTTTTAATTCATCACGGGTTCCTGGAACTTTTACAGAACCTGATTTAATCTTTTCGATCCATTCTTTTACAGCGGTATCAATCGCATCTTTTTGATCAGCTTTGGCATTGATTGGAGCTAAACCAACTCCATCTTCATGTAAACCGTAAAGGGCAACCTCTCCACCAGGGAAATTACCATCCATTGCTTTCTTAGAAAGGTCTTTAACCGCATTATCAACACGTTTAAGAGCAGATGTAAGAACGATATCTGGACCCATGTTTGCTTGGTCACTATCAACACCGATTGCCCAAATTTCACGTGACGGATCTTTTTTCTTTAAGTCATTCGCTTCTTTGAACAATCCCACACCTGTACCACCAGCAGCGTGGAATACAACATCAGCGCCAGAAGAATACATTTTAGAAGCAATTGATTGACCTAGTTCAGCTTTATCAAAAGCACCTGAATATTGAACATCTACTTTTGCTTCAGGCTTTGCAGCTTTAACACCTGCTAAGAAACCAGTTTCAAAGCGTTCAATAACAGGGATTTCCATTCCACCGATGAAGCCGATGTGATTGGATTTAGTTTGAAGCGCCGCTGCTACACCTGCAAGGAATGCAGCCTCTTGCTCTTTAAAAAGAACACTTGCAACGTTCGGTTGTTTAACTTCTGCATCAATAATGGCAAAGTTAGAATCTTTTTGTTGCTTTGCAATTTCTTCCACTGCTGCTTGCATTAAGAAGCCAATTCCGAAAACTAAGTCAAAATCTTCACGAGCTAGTTTATTTAAGTTTGTAGAGTAATCAGCATCTGATTTTGATTGAAGGTAATCAAATCCGCCTTTTCCTTTTGTAAGGTCATTGTCCTTACCAAAAGCTTGAAGACCTTCCCATGCAGATTGGTTAAATGATTTGTCATCAACACCGCCGACATCAGTTACCATTGCTACAGAGAAAGCTTTTTCTTTGTCTCCGCCTTTAGTTGTTTCTTCTTTACTTGTGTCATCACTTTTTCCACAAGCACCTAAAAGTGTCCCAGCAGCAAGAACTAGTGAAAGCGCCATTCCAATTTTACGCTTTTTCATGGTATTGTACCCCCATTTGAATATTGTTTGTTTGATTAAGTAGAAAATAATAAAGCGAGATCTGATTACGTTTTCAGAAGGTAGAAAAAAATTTAAATTCTTTTCCTTAAAACATGAAAACTAAATTTATCCGCTTTAAAGTAGTTTACCGAAAAAAGGACAGGTTCATCCATTTCGTCGAAATGCATTTGTTTTAACACTAACAACGCTGTTTCTGGATCACATTCTAGAATGGGGGAAATTTTTTCATGATAGCCTAGAGGCTCAATTTGAGCAACCGCGTATGTAATTTTACGATTGGCCCCTTCATCTAGAATCTGAAAAATAGATTCTTTCTCATGTGAAAATGTCTCTGGCAAAACGCGTTCTAATACCTTGTCAATACAATAAACAACAGGTTCCCCGTTTGCGGTCCTTACCCTTTCCATCACGAATATTTCCTCACTATCAGAACATGCGAAACGGCGAATATCTTCTTCGGTCGGTTCTAGAGTTGATGAGCTTAAGAAAATCGTACCTGGTTTCATTCCAGCTTGTTTAATCATGTCAGTAACACTATTTAGTTGTTCAATCCCTGACGTAAACATTGGCTTTGCATTAACAAAAGTTCCAACACCATGGCGCCTAATGATAACGTTTTCTTCCTCAAGAATACGAAGTGCTTCCCGAAGCGTTGCCCTGCTTACACCAAGCTGTTTGGCAAGATCGAATTCAGAAGGTAACTTTTCTTTTTCTTTGTAAATCCCTTCTTCAATATCCTGCTTTAACCGATCGATCACTTGTAAATATAAATGCCGGTTATCTGACTTAATAGACATGCCGTTTCCTCCAGCCTTTTTCCTGAGACATCAGACCTCTGATATCATTCCTACTAATCGAAGTTTATAGTACCATTATTTTTGGGATAAATAAATAGAAATTCTCGATTTTGTCGAAAAAAGGTCGAAAGATGAAAATTGTTATAAAAATGTAGGTATTTTCATTCAAAAATCTGTTATAATAAAACGCTTTCAATTAATTAATGTGGGAAATTAGTAGGAATTCTTCTTGATACAGGCATCCACCTCCTATTACTATAGTATCAGATTTCTTGAAAATTAGTATGAAAAAAAAGAGCCAAACAGCTCTTTTTTTCAATCAATTATGAACTCTGTTCTTCATTTGGCTTGGTTTGTAATACTGCGCGAGGTTTACTTCCCTCGTATGGGCCAACTACACCGCGTGCTTCCATCTCATCTATCAGACGAGCGGCTCTTGTGTAGCCGATTCGGAAGCGGCGCTGCAGCATGGAAACGGACGCGGTTTGCATATCAATGATTAAATCAACTGCCTCATCATACAAATCGTCATCGACTGCACCAGTTATTTCCGGAATATCATCAGGAATCATCTCTTCTTGGTACTGCGCTTTTTGCTGTGAAATAACATATTCTACTGTATCTTCAACCTCTTGATCGGAAAGGAAAGCGCCTTGAACCCGAACAGGTTTGGATGCTCCCACCGGTAGAAATAACATGTCGCCTCTTCCAAGCAGCTTTTCTGCCCCGCCCATATCCAGAATGGTTCTTGAATCGGTTGCACTTGAAACGGCAAAGGCAATTCTTGACGGAATATTCGCTTTGATCACACCAGTAATAACGTCTACGGATGGCCTTTGTGTTGCAATGATTAGATGGATACCCGCAGCACGAGCCATTTGTGCAAGCCGGGTAATAGAATCCTCGACATCTGATGAGGCAACCATCATTAAGTCAGCCAACTCATCAACAATGACGACAATATATGGTAATAATGGCTGCTTGTCATCTTCTTCAAGATTATGTTTTCTCACATGTTCATTATAACCTTCAATATTACGAGTTCCAGTATGGGAAAACAGTTCATAGCGGCGTTCCATTTCACTTACTACTTTCTTTAAGGCTTGCGAAGCTTTTTTGGGGTCTGTTACAACTGGCGCAAGCAAATGGGGAATACCATTATAAACATTCAATTCAACCATTTTTGGATCAATCATCATTAATTTTACTTCGTGAGGCTTTGCCCTCATTAATACACTCGTAATTATGCCGTTTATACAAACACTTTTCCCGCTACCTGTTGCTCCTGCTACAAGTAAATGGGGCATTTTGTTGAGTTCTGCCAGTACAGCTTCACCGGTAATATCCCGCCCTAGTCCAATTAAAAGTTTAGCATCCGGTTTATCATTTTGCGTAGCTTCTAATACCTCTCGTAATGAAACCATCGCAACATCAGAATTTGGTACCTCGATGCCTATCGCAGATTTTCCGGGGATAGGAGCTTCAATCCGTATCCCTTTTGCTGCAAGGGCTAATGCAATATCATCACTTAAGCTGACAATTTTGCTAACCTTTACACCAACATCTGGATGTACCTCATATTTCGTGACAGCTGGTCCTAAATGCACCTGTGTGACACGTGCTTTAACGCCAAAGCTTTGAAATGTCCTTTCAAGCTTTGCCGCATTTGCGTGGATGAGCTCATATTCACCACTTTGGTCTGTTTTCTTTGGAGCCTTTAGCAGTCTAAGTGGTGGTAATTCATAGGCAGCATTCTCTACTTCTGTAAATCTGATTGGTGGAGTATGATCGTCTTCGCTATCTTGCGGCTTCCCTTTTTTTTCTTTGGTTTGTTCTTTCGGCATTTTATCTTTTGGTGCTTCTTGCACATAAGCCCGATCAGCGAAACTTGAAATGATAGGTTCAGGAATTCTCGTTTCCTCCGGTTCTGGCTGCTGTCTGATTGTGACGGGATTTATCTCGTTTTGGCGATTTTCCCTTATTTGTTGCCTTTGCGATTTTTTTTCATTTTTTCGTTCCTCTTGTTTTTGCTTCCAGGCAGCCATATCAGTTTTAAAGGCGTCCCATTGATTTTTTGAAAAATCAAATAGGGTAATCACAATTTTCCCGACAAAATCACCAAATGATTTTCCAGTAAGTAATATAATACCGATTAAAACAAAAATAAAAGCAATAATTTTTGTACCCGTTTCTGCAAATAAGTAATGAAAGAGAGCAAACAAGATCGCACCGAGAATCCCCCCGCCTAGATCATGCGTTGTAGTCGTTTCTCCCCTTACTTCCATTAAAAACAATTCCCATGTATTCCCAATTACACTAGGATCTTTAAATTTCCCATTATTAGTCAGCAAGTGGAAAAGGGTAACATGGCTTAGTAGCAGAATAGCCGATACAATAAAATAGCCGCCAACTAATTTGATATGGAAGAAATATGGAAGAGTTCTTTTCCACATCAAATATATGCTTAGTACCACTAATCCAAGTAAACTCAGCATATACCATTCTCCCATCCAAAAACGGAAGAAGAGTACGGTTGCTTTGCCAACCGCTCCAAGCTTCGCAATCGAAATAATCGTTAATGCCAAAAGGCATAGTGCTGATAATTCATATTGAACAGTCCGTTTTAAATGGTTATCTCTCTTTTTTGGTTTTCTTCTCTTTTTTTTGCCATCTAATCACCTTGTATCGTTCAGTTTGGTCTATTATTCCTATCATATCATCCATAAATCATTTGGATAAAAGGAAAGCAGCCCCGATGGCTGCTCTAGTCTTGCATTGATAATTATACCATAATCTACTAGTGTCATGCGGATAATCCTTAAAGGTCACCGAAAGAAATTTTTGCACCAGGGTATATCTGATCATTCATAAAATGTTGCGGGTCACTGCTTAGGATGCGTAAAACCTGGACATTTTGTGGATCTGCACATTCTACTAAAAGTGGAATCCCCTGATAGGTCATCGTTTGTTGTTTGCTTGTAGTTTCTGCTTCATATGGAAACACAAGTTCATTTGGCATTATCGTATATAATATCATTGAATCAGCCCCTCATTATTTTCTTTTTGGAGATCAATCATTTCATTTAACTTTTTCATCGCAGGGCCCAATCCCCCTACCTCATCAATTAACCCGGATTTTACGGCATCAATTCCGATAACGTTGGTCCCGATATCCCTCGTTAAATTCCCCTTCGCAAACATTAAATCCTTGAATGTTTCTTCCGTTATCTTGGAATGTTTGGTGACAAAATTAACAACTCGCTCTTGCATTTTATCCAAATATTCAAAAGTTGCTGGGACTCCAATAACTAGTCCTGTCAAGCGAATCGGATGGATTGTCATTGTTGCAGTTTCCGCTATAAAGGAATAGTCACAGGAAACAGCAATCGGAACCCCAATGGAATGGCCACCGCCAAGTACAATTGAAACGGTTGGTTTTGAAATAGATGCAATCATTTCAGAAATAGCAAGTCCCGCCTCGACATCCCCGCCAACGGTATTTAAAACAATTAGAACCCCTTCAATTTTTGGGTTTTGTTCAATTGCCACAAGCTGTGGAAGTAAGTGTTCATATTTTGTTGTTTTATTTTGCGGCGGAAGAGCCATATGTCCTTCTATCTGGCCAATTATCGTTAAACAATGAATTCTAGAGTCTGCTGAAAGCTGCGGCACATTGGTTTGTCCAAGCTGTTGTATTTTCTCTATCAATCCTGAAGAAGACTTTTCTTCTTTTTGAGGCTCTTGTCCTTCTTGGTTTTCCGTATTTTTCTGTATATCATTATTCATCCTAATACTCCCTTCAAGCATGATATATGTTAGTGTTTACCTTTACTATAATTTCATGCCATCAGGATGCAAAAAGGTACAGGGAGAAAAATCCCGGTACCTTTCATTTCTTTCCATTTATACTTCCATAATAATTGGAAGAATCATTGGTCTTCTTTTTGTCTTTTCATATAAAGATCGATTTAATTCATCTCTTATTTCCTGTTTCAGGCTTGCCCATTCAAATGAACCTTTTGCCGTATTTCTCTCCACGATTTCCCTTACTAATTTCGTAGAATCATCCATTAATTTTTCTGATTCCCGAACGTAAACAAATCCTCTTGAGATGATTTCTGGCCCAGCTGCTATTTTCTTTTCTTGTTTCGTTAAGGTAACTACCACAATTAAAATCCCATCTTGTGATAAGAGCTTCCTGTCTCGTAATACAATATTTCCAACATCCCCCACGCCAATACCATCAATAAGGACATTTCCTGATGGAACCTTTCCAGTAATGGATAATGTTCCTTCCTTCCATTCCAAGACATCACCACGGTCAGGAAGGAATATTTGCTCATCGGAAAGGCCGCATTCAAGGGCTACTTTTCGATGTGCCTTCAGCATCCGATATTCACCATGAACCGGTATGAAAAATTTCGGTTTCATCAAATTTATCATAAACTTTAGTTCTTCCTGACTTCCATGGCTGGATACATGAATCGTTCTTTTCCCGGAAATGACATTGGCCCCTGCCCTAAACAGCATGTCGATTGTTTTGAAAATAAATACTTCACTTCCCCTTAATGGTGAAGCAGCAATTAAAACCGTATCCCCTTTCTGGATATTTAAAAGTTTGTGTGTTTGCTTAGCCATTTTCTGCAGAGCCTCAATTGGTTCTCCCTGACTACCCGTCATTAAAACAACGATTTCACGGTCTTGATATTCTTTTATCTCACTTACAGGAATAATGGCATCATCCGCTACTTCCAAATACCCTAAATCCAGGGCAATGTGATAAATTCTTTCAAGGCTTTTACCTACGACTGCGACTTTTCTGCCATTTTCTTTTGCCGCATCAAAAATATGCTGAATTCGGTTAATATCGGATGCAAAACAGGCAGCAATAATTCGTCCTGGTGCATTATAAAAGGCATTGGACATTTCGCGTTCAACAATGGCTTCAGATGTGGTGTATCCTGGTCTTTCAGCTTCGGTACTGTCAGAAAGTAAACATAATACGCCCTGATCCCCGATTGCAGCCATTTTCCCAATTTCAGGTTTGTAAAGTTTCGTTGCAGCCTGATCAAATTTAAAATCACCTGTATAAACAATAATTCCCTCAGAAGTATGAATACACACACCGACAGAATCAGGGATGCTGTGATTAGTTTTGAAAAAGCTAACTTTTACAGCATCTAATTCCACAATTGTATCCGAAGTAACCTCAATTAAATTTGCGGTAGTGCCAAATTCTTGCTCCTTAATCTTCGCCTGTGCAAGAGCAAGCGTTAATTTCGTTCCATAAACAGGTACATTGACCTGACGAAGCACATAGAAAAGCGCACCAATATGATCTTCATGACCATGTGTTAAAAAAATAGCCTTTACCCGTTCTTTATTGTCTTTTAAATAGGTTAGGTCAGGGATGACCATATCGATACCCAGCATTTCTTCCTCGGGGAACATGATGCCGGCATCAATGATAAATATGTCCTTGTCCACTTCAACAAGATACATATTCTTTCCGATTTCTCCAATACCACCAAGTGTTATAAACTTAATGGAAGTATTCATTTTCTTTATCAATTTCTGTTTCCTCCTACAAGCTGTTTAGCCGATCGAGACCAGTTAAAATCATTATACTTGAAAATTGAAAACCTTTACAACCAATAATTGAAGAAAAAAAGAGCCTTCCGATCTCTATATCGGTTGGCTCTAGGACATATTACTTGTTTTTTAATAAAGAAATCAATATTGATCGTTCTTGTTCAGTTAAACCAACTAGCGGCAGTCTGACAGAACCGACGTCCAATCCCGTTACCTGCAATGCCGTTTTAACTGGCGCGGGACTTGGAGCAGCGAAAAGCCCCTGCATAATTGGCAGCAAATGCTGATGGATTGTGGCAGCCTTACTATTTTCTCCCTCAAAAAAGGCTTTGACCATTTCTTGCATTTCATTCCCAATCACATGTGAGGCAACAGAGACTACACCAGCCCCGCCAATGGCAAGAACCGGGAGTGTTAAGGCATCATCCCCGCTATATAGAACAAAATCCTCAGCAGTGTTAGCAATGATGTGTGTCATGGCATTTAAATCCCCACTTGCTTCCTTTACAGCCACAATGTTAGGGACATGTGACAGGCGGATAATCGTCTCGGGAAGAATATTAACAACCGACCTGCCGGGTATGTTATACACCATGACCGGAAGGGTTGTTGCATCTGCCACTGCTTTGAAATGCTGATATAAGCCTTCTTGATTTGGTTTATTATAGTATGGTGCAACAACCATTATGGCATCTACACCAAGCTGCTCTGCTTTTTTAGTCAATTCAATAGATGCATAAGTATTATTACTTCCAGTACCTGCAATGACGGGAACACGCTTTTTAACCGCTTTTACAACATGAGCAAATAAGGCCAACTTTTCTTCTTTTGATAGGGTTGGTGATTCACCTGTCGTTCCCGCAATCACCAGGGAATCTGTTCCATTTTCTATCAGATAATTCACTAATTGAGTGGTTTTAGCAAAGTCAATATGTCCTTTGTTATCAAAAGGGGTAACCATTGCCGTGGAAACTCGCCCGAAATGAACCATTTTCCTACTCCTTTCCGTACAAAACCAATATGGCGCTCAACGCAACCATCTACCTTGAAAATTAATTCATACAATCTATTTACAAGTCTGCAAGATTAAATTCAATTGATTCATCTTCCAATTGAAAGGCATCATGCAAGGCATTCACAGATTTAACTAAGTCATCCTGCTTAACTAAAACCCAAATCGTTGTATGACTGTCTGCTGATTGTAAAATACGGATTCCATGATCCGATAAGGCTGTAACGATTTTGGAGGTAACTCCCGGAACACCTGCAATACCTGCTCCAACAACGGATACCTTTGCACAATGACGCTCAACGACAGGCTCATGACCCAAATCATTTAAAACTTTTATCGCCTGATCCGCCATTTCCTCTGTTACCGTATAGACTACCCCATTTGGCGAAATGTTGATAAAATCAACACTAATTTTATCATTTGCCATCGCTTTAAAAACTTCTGCCTGCAAATTGTATTGATCTTTTTTAGCAAAAACCTTTATTTGAGTGACGTTTGACACGTGTGCAATCCCTGTGACCGTTCGTTCTTTAATGTCACTTCCACGCTGCTCTTTATTTAGTGTTGTAACCAATGTTCCAAGATTGTCTGAATATGTGGAGCGAATGCGAATCGGCACTTTTGCCTGCATGGCAATTTCCACCGCTCTCGGATGGATAACCTTTGCCCCCTGATACGCCATATTACAAACCTCTGTATAGGTAACAATTGGGAGTGGCCGTGCATTTTCAGCAATACGCGGGTCTGCTGTCATGATTCCTTCTACATCTGTAAAGATATCAATCCACTCGGCATTAAGTGCCGCACCTAAAGCTGCAGCAGAGGTATCACTTCCACCGCGGCCAATAGTGGTAATATCGCCATTTTTCGCGGCACCTTGAAATCCAGCAACCACTACGACATCGTAATATTCAAGCTCCCTTAAGAGCCGCTCACATTTCATTTCGTTGATTTTTGCATTTGTGTGGTCATTGTTGGTACGGAAGCCTGCCTGGGCTCCGGTTAACGCAATTGCATTGATTCCACTTTCCAATAACATATTCGAAAAAACCACACTCGAAATAACCTCTCCGCAAGACAACAATAAATCATGTTCCCGTTTTGAGATTTTGCTCTGGATCCCCCCAATTAACGATAAAAGTGTATCGGTTGCATAGGGGTCACCCTTTCTCCCCATAGCTGAAACGACTACAACTACCTTGTAGCCGTCAGCTAATGCCTTTTCGATATGGCCTTGAGCGTGTTTCCTACTTTGCTCATCTTTGACAGAGGTTCCGCCAAATTTTTGGACAATAATTTTCATGGTGTCACCAAAACCTGCCTTTTTATTTTACTAATCCAAGTTTTACTAAACTTTCAGCAATTTGAACGGAGTTCCATGCAGCGCCTTTTAGGAGGTTGTCAGAAACAACCCACATATGGAAGCCTCGATCTTCATCGATATCTTTTCTAATCCGTCCGACAAAGACATCATTTTTCCCAACACAATTTGCCGGCATTGGATAGACCTGATTTTCCGGGTCATCTTGAAGGACTACACCAGGTGCATCCTTCAATAACGCTTTAATATCATTTGCGCTAACTTCGTCAGATTCAATTTCGAAATAGACGGATTCAGAATGACCTACCGCAACAGGAAGACGAACGCAAGTTGCAGATACTTGTAACTCCGGTAAATGCATAATTTTTTTGGTTTCATTAATCATTTTCATTTCTTCAAATGTATAGCCATTATCTTCGAATTTATCAATTTGCGGAATGGCATTAAAGGCAATTTGATAATGGTTTGAATCAGATTTTACAGGTAAAATCTTTGGTTCATACCCTTCATCGTTTATGATTGCTTTAGTTTGGTTCATTAATTCCTCAACCGCAGCAGCGCCTGCTCCGGAAACCGCTTGATAAGTGGAGACGATCACCTTTTTTAAACCGAATTTTTGACGGATTGGCTCAAGTGCAACCACCATTTGGATGGTTGAACAATTGGGATTTGCAATGATTCCGTTATGTTGATGCAAGTCCGTTTCGTTCACTTCAGGAACAACAAGTGGTGTATCTGCATCCATTCTAAACGCACTAGTGTTGTCCACGACGATAGCTCCACGTTTAACTGCCTCAGGACCTAAAGCCTTCGAGACACTGCCGCCAGCGCTGAATAAAGCAATATCTACACCCTCAAAACTTTCCGGTTTTGCTTCTTGAATGGTGATCTCCTGTCCATTAACATTAACCTTGTTACCCGCTGACCTTGCAGAGGATAAAAGAGTAAGCTTTTTGATTGGAAAATTTTCGTTCATTAGTGTTTGAATCATTTGTTGCCCAACTGCTCCGGTTGCCCCAACAACAGCAACGTGATATCCATTTTGCTGATTCATTTCTAGTTCCCCTTTTCCACTATATAGTACTGGTCATTTCTATGATAAATATCCTATCAGAAGGGGGTTCCCCCCTCCCGATGGAAGATTAATTTATTTTACCATATTCTTTTAAAGAAATAACCTTTTTTGACGTACAAGGGGGAAATTAGTCAGAATCTTTGTATCTTTCTACAAGTACAGGTTGGAGCTGTCTCCCTTCAAGTGCTGCTTCTACTGTTTCAGATAACAAGGTCATCCTCGCAACCATTGAATTTGGTTTCTTCACAGGGTCATCTTGCCCATAAGGGATAAAATAGATATTTTTTGTTGCCATTAACCTCATTAAGTTTACACCGTTTAAGCCAAGGGCATCATTCGTTGAAATCCCAAGGACAACAGGCTTTAAATTCCTTAATGTTGCTTTAGCAGCCATCAATACCGGGCTATCATTCATAGCATTAGCAAATTTACTCATTGAAACGCCTGTTAAGGGAGCAACCACCATACAATCAAGAGGGATTTTCGGTCCTAATGGCTCTGCTTTCACAATCGAATCAATCACCTTATGACCTGTTAAATCTTCTATTCTTTGAATCCAATCTTCCCCTTTTCCAAAACGCGTTTCTGTACTTTTAACTGTAAAAGTCACAACTGGCAATACTTCTGCCCCAGCCTGAACTAATTTTTCAATTTCCGGAAAAACGGCATCATACGTGCAATGTGAGCCGGTAAGACCAAAGCCAATTCTTTTACCATTTAAACTCATTTCACTTTCCCCTTTCGCTTTCTGAACTCATCTTGAAGCAGTTGAGCTAAAACATTGGCCAGTATTTGCCCAGCTGTTTTAGGGGCAACTATCCCTGGTAGCCCTGGTGCGAGCAACGCTTTAATTCCTCTCTTTTCGGCATATCGAAAATCAGTTCCTCCAGGCTTTGATGCAAGATCAATAATGAGCGTATGTGACGGCAATTTCGAAATCACCATGGCGGTAACAATTAAATGTGGTGCTGTATTGATTAAAATATCGGTATCCTTCACTTCATTGACCAAATTAGATAAATGAAATGGAATTAACCCCATCTCGGTAATTCGTGCCAAATGTTCACTTTTTCTAGCTCCAACCTTAACCTTGGCTCCAAGTGCAGCGAAAGTTCTTGCTACACTCATCCCAACTCTTCCTAATCCCAGTACTGCAATATTTGAGCCGTGGATTGTAAAATCGGTATGCTGTATGGCCATCATAATGGTTCCTTCGACAGTTGGAATTGAATTATAAATCGCCACATCATCTCGTTCGAACAATTGAATGAGTGTTCGTTTCGCACCCTTTGTTATTCCATTTAAAAAGGAATTACTAATTCCTGAATAAATAGCACAATGTTCAGGTGTTTTACTCAACATTTCTTCTGTTAAAACAACCTTTTCATTCGAAAAGATGGTTTCTACCTGTCCTTCTAAATTCGTACCAGGCACCGGTAAAATGAGGGCATCCATATTTATAAAATCAACTTCATCCAACTTTTCCTTGACCGCTCCAGTAAAAGCATGATCAAGTTGTTCAAAACCAATTAGCGATAATTTCGCATCCAATTCGGTTAGCTTGCGGATGATTTCCAGCTGTCTGGCATCCCCGCCAATCACGGCTATCTGCATCCCTGTCAGCATGAACACATTCACCTTCTTTTTTTTAAAAGTCCACTAATAATTCCTTTTCTTCATATCACTTCAACATCTTATGTAAGTTTGCTTCATTCGGTGAGTTTTTCAGCCTATGAAATGAAAAAAGCCCAAGCAAATGTTATTTTGCCTAGGCTTTTGTCACTTATCTATTAATCTTCATCTGGTATATCAATGATAATCATATCCGTTCCGATTTTTTTAATATGCTGCCATGGCACCCTAATTTCCTCCCCTTGTTTTCGAAAGCCAAACCATTTTAATGAAGGAATCAGTAACGCCTGTATTTGTCCGGTTCCCTCATTTATTTCCAAATCGGTTTGACCTAAGACCCCAAGACGTTCTGCCTTTTTAACATCTACAATTTCTTTGCCACTTAATTCACTTAACCTCACAGCCATATAACCCCCTTTGTTTCCCTTTTCTACTAGTTTATAGGGGGGCGTCCCATTTTAGACTAAAGAAAAGAGGCATTCACGTATGGAATACCTCTTTAAAATTTATAATAATTTATTTGGGAATTCGCCGTCAGGGCTAATTAATGTCACGGAATATTGATCTGTAAAAACAGCTCGTGCCATTTCGTCAACGCCTTTTTTAGATACGGCATCAATTTGTTCAATAATTTCGTCAAGTGAACGATGACGTTTTAATAAAAGTTCATTTTTACCATTCCGACTCATCCGGCTATTCGTACTTTCCAAACTTAACATAAGACTTCCTTTTAGCTGCTCTTTACTATTTGTTATTTCTTTTTCAGTTATGCCATTTTGCTTCAATTTCTCAAGTGTTTCTTGGATTGTTTCAAATAAAACATCCAACTGCTTTGCACCTGTTCCACCGTAGACAGTTACAATCCCACTATCCTGATAGGCCGAATGGTAAGAAAATACGGAATAAGCTAATCCGCGTTGCTCGCGGACTTCTTGAAACAGTCTTGAGCTCATGCTGCCACCCAATATATTGTTTAAGGTGATTAAACTGTATATATCCTCATGCCCAACCTTTAACCCCTCAAATCCAATACATAAATGGGCCTGTTCTGTTTCCTTTTTCCTTGAAATCCGATTGGAATGAAAGGTAGGAATGTTTTCGGGTATTTCTTTTGACCCGCCCTGATAGGATCCGAAATACTGTTCAACCTCTTGAATAAAACTTTCCGAAACGTTACCTGCAATCGAAATAACGACATTTTCAGGCGTATATCGTTCAGTAATATACTCTCTAAGTGTTTCACCTGTAAACGTATTTAATGTTTCTTCCGTCCCAAGTATGGGGTACCCAAGCGGGTGGTCTTCGTACACTGCCCTGGTTAATAAATCGTGAACAATGTCATCAGGTGTATCTTCATACATTTTTATTTCCTCTAAAACGACATTTCTTTCTTTATTCAGTTCTTCCTCTACAAAAGTTGAATTAAAAAACATATCAGCTAACACATCTAGTGCAAGTTTAGAATGCGTATCAAGAACTTTTGCATAATAGCATGTATATTCCTTAGAGGTAAAAGCGTTTACTTGACCGCCAATGCTATCAAATGCTTCCGCAATTTCCTTGGCTGATCGTGTTGTAGTTCCTTTAAAAAACATATGTTCAAGGAAATGGGAAATCCCATTTGTTTGTGGGTTCTCATTTCTAGAACCTGTTCCAATCCAAACACCGATGGCAACAGATCGTACGGTGGGGATATTCTCTAATACAATTCTTACTCCATTTTGGCATGTATACTTATTAATCATTGACTTCCTCCTGTCTCTATACAACAGATGCTACTACTCCAATTATTAATTATACTTTCTATAAAGTATTTTCTCCAATTTCAGTTATATTTTTCCTAAATTATTTCATAATTCGTTCCTCACTCATTAAGTCAGTAACTGTCCCTATTTGTAAATTCTTTTGCTCAATTAAGGTAATTAACTGATTGAGCGATTTGGCGGTTGATTCGGTTGGGTGCATAAGAACCATTGAACCCTTATCAATCTTAGACATCACCCGATTTATCAGAACTTCCGGCGTCGGTTTTCGCCAATCGACCGTATCGACAGTCCACATAACCGTTTTCAGGTTTAGGTCGGCAGCAACTTTAATGGTTTCATCCCGATAGCTGCCACTTGGCGGGGCGAACCAAACACATTTTTCACCTGTTGCTGCTTCAATAATTTCGTTCGTCTTTATCATTTGTTCCCGCGCCTTCTCTGCCGTTAATTGCTTCATATCAGGATGACTATAGGAATGATTTCCTACCTCATGCCCTGCTGATACAATCATTTTTGCAAGATCTGGATTCTTTTTAACCCAATTGCCTTCAAGGAAAAAACTCGCTGAAACATTATGTTTTTTTAAGGTTGCAAGAATTTCTGATAAATATTCATTTCCCCATGCAACGTTAATAATAAAGGAAACCATTGGTTTTTCCGGATGACCTTTATATATCGGTGAAGGTGGCAAGTCTTTTAGATGAACTTTTGGTTTTGTCTGCACAAAAACAAGTTTCTTTTCATTAAAAACTTGCCCTTTCTTCATATTTTTATATGATGCTGTGACATCAACTTTAAGACCATTATAACCGGGGATCGCCTTCCAGACTAAATCAATTTTTGCATCGGAAGGAGGGATTTCATATGTAGGAGCATTTTTTAAGATACTTTGATATAGAGGATCGGACTGTTTCACTGCTGGAAGTGCTGAAACTTTTAAAGCAGCTACATATTGATTCACGATGGGATTGTTTACTGCCACCCAAGCAGCCAGGCAAATGACAAATATAATCATGACTTTTTTCATCTATTTTTCCCCCTTCCTTACAGATTATGTATAGAAGGGACAAGGTAGAACATAGAAAAGCGGCCGCACCCTGGTCAGCAGTCCTTAGTGCTGAAGCAGGATATTTCTCAAAGGTGAAATTCAAACGTTCAAATTCATTACAGAAAAAGTCAGGGTGGGACCCTGACTCCTTTGTAATACCTATTTTATTTTTACGGTACTGTTTATTGCTTTTGCTCTTCCTTTTCCCGCTGTTCTTTCAATACAGCCTTGCGGGATAAATTGACACGACCTTGTTTATCAATTTCGGTTACTTTTACTAACATTTCGTCACCAAGCTTGACAACATCCTCCACTTTTCCAACCCGCTCTTCAGCAAGTTCAGAAATATGGACAAGACCATCTTTACCGGCAAAAATTTCTACGAAGGCACCAAATTTTTCAATCCGTTTGACCTTACCGAGGTACATTTCACCTACTTGAACTTCACGAACAATATCTTCGATGATTTTCTTCGCCTTATTGTTCATTTCTTGATTTGTTGATGCAATAAAGACGGTACCATCCTGCTCAATATCGATCTTAACACCAGTTTCTTCAATAATCTTATTGATTTGCTTACCACTTGGTCCAATAACATCACGAATCTTATCAGGGTTAATCGTCATTGTTAAAATTTTCGGTGCAAACTGGGAAAGCTCTTCTCTAGGCACATTAATAGTCGCAAGCATGGAATCTAAAATGTGCATTCTCCCCACTTTTGCTTGCTGCAGGGCTTCTTCTAAAATCTCACGGGAAAGACCTTCAATCTTAATATCCATTTGAAGTGCGGTGACCCCTTTAGCGGTTCCAGCTACTTTAAAGTCCATATCTCCAAGATGATCTTCCATCCCTTGAATATCTGATAACACTGTATAATGCTCACCTGATTTTACAAGTCCCATTGCAATACCAGCAACAGGAGCTTTAATTGGAACGCCTGCATCCATCATTGCTAAGGTGCTTGCACAAATACTAGCTTGTGAGGTGGAGCCGTTTGATTCCAATACCTCAGAAACAAGGCGGATGGTATATGGAAAATCCTTCTCAGGCGGAATAACCGGTTCAAGAGCACGTTCACCCAAGGCCCCATGCCCAATCTCGCGGCGACCCGGTCCACGAATAGGTCCCGTTTCTCCCACACTAAAGGATGGGAAGTTATAGTGGTGCATAAATCTTTTTTCTTCTTCAATCCCTAATCCATCAAGAATTTGAACATCACCCATTGCCCCAAGTGTACAAATACTTAATGCCTGTGTCTGTCCACGGGTAAAAAGGCCTGAACCGTGTGTACGCGGTAAAATACTTACTTGTGAAGATAATGGACGAATTTCATCAATCTTGCGCCCATCCGGACGAACTTTTTCCACTGTAATTAAACGGCGGACTTCACCTTTGACAATCTTGTCCAAAATTTGCTTCACTTGTTTCATATCTTCGTCTGTTGCTTCTTGTTCTGTATATTTAGCAATCACATGATTTTTGACTTCTTTAATGGCATCCTCACGAGCATGCTTTTCCTGCACTTGAATTGCCTTAAGCATGTCAGCTTCACATAAATCTCTAACTTCAACTTCAAGTTCTTTATCTATTTCATATAGGCTAATTTCTCGTTTGTCCTTGCCTATTTCTGCGACAATTTTCTCTTGAAACTCAATCAAGCGTTTGATTTCATTGTGTCCAAACATTATCGCCTCAAGCATGATTTCTTCAGGCACTTCAAGTGCACCCGCCTCAACCATGTTGATCGCATCTTTTGTTCCGGCAACAGTTAAATGGATGTCACTTTTTTCAGCCTGCTCAACAGTTGGGTTGATGATAAATTCATTATTGACCCGACCGACAACCACACCGGCAATTGGACCTTCAAATGGAATATTCTGAAGTACTAAGTGCTAGTGAAGAACCAAACATCGCAGCCATTTCTGTTGAACAATCTTGGTCTACACTCATAACAATACTAATAACTTGTACATCATTTCGAAACCCATCAGCAAAAAGCGGGCGAATTGGACGATCAATCAATCGGCTTGCTAAAATAGCTTTTTCACTTGGTCGACCTTCACGTTTAATAAATCCTCCAGGGATTTTTCCAACCGCATACAAACGTTCTTCGTAATTTACTGTTAACGGAAAAAAGTCTAAATTCTTCGGTTCTTTTGAAGCTGTAGCGGTACTTAATACAGCAGTATCACCATAGCGAACCAGGGCGGCACCGTTTGCTTGTTTAGCTAATTGACCGATTTCAACTGATAATTTACGCCCAGCCCAGTCCATCGAATATTCATGTTTCGTATGTTCCATATTTTTACCCCTCTCTATCTAAATCACTTAGAGGATGATGCGAAAAAACATTTCACTGCAATCATCGTACTAAATTTTTCAATCATATAAAAAAAGCCTTAAAAGCTTATGTTATCATTCAAATTAATAATAGTATGCACAAATTAGTCCTGACTTAAAAATATGTATAGAAATTTCTTAAATGGTCACCCTACTCTGGCTTTTTTACCTAACAAAAAAGCGGGAAAAATCCCGCTTCTGTAATCTAACGACGTAGACCAAGCTTATTAATTAACACACGGTAACGTTGTACGTCTTTATTACGAAGGAATGTTAAAAGATTACGACGTTTACCAACCATTTTCAAAAGACCACGGCGTGAGTGGTGATCTTTCTTGTGTGTACGTAAGTGCTCGTTCAAATTGTTGATTGATTCAGTAAGGACAGCGATTTGAACTTCTGCAGATCCAGTATCGCCCTCATGAGTTTTATACTCATTGATCAGTTCATTTTTACGTTCTTGAGTGATTGCCATCCAATTCACCTCCTAATTTTCATATCCCCAGTTACCGAGCAAGCGTCGGTGACTCGACTTGCCAAGCAAAGGTTGTTTTTAATACGTAATTAAGAATACATGTTTTTCCGTCAAAAAGCAAGTTAAAACCTTACTTTCTTATAATAAAAACATCTTTTTCACCAACAATGTCAGAAAGATTGTCGATTATTTTCAAAGTATTCTATTGTTTGTTGTTTATCTTTTTCTATTTGTGCAACCAGTTGATCAATTCCGGAAAACTTTTGTTCCTTACGGATATAATGATGCCATTCAACCATTACTTCATCGCCATATATTTCTTGATCAAAATCAAATAAATGAACCTCAACAGACTGCTTTTGTGCCTCATTATTAAATGTTGGTTTAAATCCAACATTACAAACTCCATTATACCAAACGGAACGAACCTTCATTCTTACTGCGTAAACCCCAAGTGGCGGTATAATATATTCACCTTCTATGTCGATATTCGCCGTAGGAAAACCGATTGTCCTGCCTCGTTTATCACCATGAATGACCACGCCAGTTGTTGTGTAGTATCTGCCAAGAAGGGTAGGAAGTCCCCTTGTGTTTCCTTCCTTAATAAGATGACGAATTCTTGTCGAGCTTACCTTTTCACTTTCATGAACAAACTTGGGAACAATCGAATAAGAAAACTCGTCCCGTGAATGGAATAGGATTGTTTCCATTGTCCCTTTGCCCATACGTCCATAAGTAAAGTCGAATCCGGCAACTACATGCTGGACATTCAGACCAATGACATATTGATCAATAAACTCCTGTGGAAGAAGGTTGGCAAATTCTGAAGTGAAATGGACGATAAATAAATAATCAATCCCGAGTGACTCAATAATTTTAGTCTTTTCTTCTAATGGAGTTATATATTGAACCTGATTTTTATTCATTCCTAACACAACTGATGGGTGTGGATCAAAGGTCATCACAGCACTGCGTAGACCCTTTTTATCTGCTTGTTTTTTTGCCTCTAGCACAACTTGTTGATGTCCAAGATGAACACCGTCAAAATAGCCCAAAGCCATAGCTAAGGGCGGAATTTCATTTTTATTTATGTTTAATGGGAAATTAAGCTTAATTACTTCCAATTGAAACTCACCTTTTCTAGACCGTACCCTTTTTATGATTGATCATTTCTTAACACTTTAACTGGCTTTAAAAGTCCGGGCTTGCTCGGATGTTTTGAATAAATGGCAAGAGCGAAACCTTCGTTCGTTTCAGCGATAATGGGTCCGTTTATATTTTCTACTTCTTCTGGTATAGGTAATAGTGCACCATTTTTTACTTTCTCTGCTACTTTATCATTAATCAGTAATTTCGGCAAATGAGAAAGCGCTGTTTCTAGCGGTTTTAACACACTTGAAATCGTGCCTGCTGCCATATGTTGTTCTATTTCTTCAAACGTTAAACAATCCTCCAAAGAAAATGTAGCAGATTGAACTCTTTGCAAATTAGACATATGGGCTGGAAAACCTAGGCGTTCACCAATCATGACCGCCAACGTACGAATGTACGTTCCTTTGCTGCAACTCACTCTAAAGCGAAAGGAAATTTCCTCCCCTTGAAACTGCTCTCTATCGTCAAGCAGTTCAATTGAATAGATGGTTACAATTCTAGAAGGCCGTTCAACCACAATCCCTTTTCTTGCATATTCGTAAAGTCTAACCCCACCCACTTTTACGGCAGAATACATGGGCGGAGTTTGTTTGATTTCACCTGTAAATAATTTCAGTAACGCCATGATTTCATCTCGAGAAATAATTCGATCTACCGGTTTCCTTTCAACAACCTCACCTGAAGCGTCTTCAGTTGTTGTTGAAAAGCCAAGAGTAACTTCTCCCTCATAAGCTTTCCCGGCATCCGTTATGTACTCTGCAACCTTCGTTGCCTTTCCAACACAAATAGGCAGAACACCGGTCACATCAGGATCGAGTGTCCCCGTATGTCCTATCCTTTTTGTTTTTAAAATCTTTCTTAATTTAAAAACACAATCATGCGAGGTTAACCCAGCAGGCTTAAATAGCGGTAATATTCCTTCCAACATTAAATCTCCTAACTTGTAGTATTATCGAAAAAAATGGATAGACGTTTGTCTATCCACTTTTGATCAAGATATTATTCTTCTTCGTTCTTTTCCATCGGTTTGTCATCCGTATGCAATTGATGAAGAAGTGTTTCGATGTGATTTCCATAATTGATGGATTCATCCCATTCGAAAATAATTTCAGGTGTTTTTCGAAGTCGAATACGGTGACCAATTTCTGTCCGAATAAAGCCTTTTGCTTTTGCCAGGCCTTTTAAGGTATTCTCCTTTTGCTCGTCATCACCTAATACAGATATAAACACTTTTGCTTGTTGTAGATCTCCTGTTACTTGAACGTCAGTAACAGTCACAAAGCCGATCCGTGGATCTTTAATTTTACGACCGATGATGTCACTAAGTTCTTTTTTCATTTGTTCTCCAACACGATTTGCTCTGTGGCTCATTACATTCACCTCTTAAGTTAAAGCCAATCAATCTCGGTGATTGTTCTTTCTATTTCTGGAAATGAGTCGATAAGTTTTAAAGCATTTTGCAATTCATGTTCAGTCGAAGCCCTTGATGAGGTAACGACAGCAATGGCAATTTTCGTTCTTTGCCATACATCTTGATAGTCCACCTCGGCGACAGAAACATTAAACTTCTGTTTTAGACGTGTAAGAATCCTTTGCAAAACAGCTCGTTTTTCTTTTAAAGAATGCGCATCATAAATCATACACTCACATTCCGCTAAACCGATTATCATTTCCGTTCAATTTCTTCCATTACGTAAGCTTCAATGATATCTCCTTCTTTGACATCATTAAAGTTTTTAATTGTAATTCCACATTCGTAGCCTTGGGCAACTTCCTTAGCATCGTCTTTGAAACGTTTTAAGGCATCAATTTGACCTTCGAATATGACAACTCCGTCACGAATTAGGCGAATACCGCTATCGCGAGTTATTTTCCCGTCCGTTACGTAAGAACCTGCAATCGTTCCAACCTTTGATACCTTAAAGGTTTGACGGATTTCTGCCTGACCAATAATTTTTTCTGCAAACTCAGGATCTAGCATCCCTTTCATGGCTGCTTCGATTTCCTCAATTACCTTATAAATAATTCTGTGAAGACGAACATCCACTTTTTCTGCTTCTGCTGCACGCTTCGCATTTACATCCGGACGAACATTGAAGCCGATCACAATCGCATTTGATGCTGCAGCAAGAGTGATATCCGATTCATTAATCGCGCCAGCACCACTGTGAATAATTTTGATATTAACACCCTGTACATCTATTTTTTGTAAGGAAGCAGCAACGGCTTCGGCAGAACCTTGAACATCCGCCTTCAAGATGATGTTCAGATCCTTCATTTCACCTTGCTTCAACTGTTCAAATAGATTTTCTAAACTCACGATGGACTTTTCACCACGTTGTGCAGCTAATGCTTGCCCTGCACGTGCTTCCCCAACTTGGCGGGCTGTTTTCTCATCCTCAAACACGACAAAACGATCTCCTGCCTGCGGAACATCACTTAATCCAGTAATTTCAACAGGAGTGGATGGTCCAGCCTCTTTTACACGGCGGCCTTTATCATTCACCATTGCCCGAACACGACCATGTGTATTCCCTACAACAATTGGATCACCAATTTTAAGTGTACCATTTTGCACAAGCAAGGTTGCAACTGAACCGCGTCCCTTGTCTAATTGTGCTTCGATTACAGTTCCAACAGCCTTACGATTAGGATTTGCCTTATATTCTTCTACTTCTCCTACAAGAAGAATCATTTCAAGCAGGTTATCAATCCCCTCGCCTGTTTTTGCTGAAAGTGGAACAAATATAGTATCCCCACCCCATGCTTCCGCTACTAACCCGTGTTCTGTCAATTCCTGCATAACACGATCAGCATTTGCGGCTTCTTTATCCATTTTATTAACAGCAACAATAATTGGAACCTCAGCTGCTTTTGCATGGTTAATCGCTTCGACTGTTTGTGGCATAACACCATCATCAGCTGCAACTACAAGGATGGTAATATCCGTAATTTTCGCGCCGCGGGCACGCATGGTTGTGAAAGCAGCATGTCCTGGTGTATCGAGGAAAGTGATCTTCTTTCCATTATCAATGACTTGATAGGCACCGATATGCTGTGTAATACCTCCAGCTTCACCCTCGGTTACCTTCGTGTTTCGAATCGAATCAAGCAAGGTTGTTTTACCATGGTCAACGTGCCCCATGATGGTTACAACTGAAGGTCTTTCAACTAAAGATTCAGGCGAATCTTCTGTAAAGTAAACCTCAAGATCCGTTGTATCAATCTTTATTTCTTCCTCAACTTCTACACCGTACTCGCCTGCAATCAATTCAATGGCATCTTTGTCTAAAACCTGATTGATGGTTGCCATTACCCCAAGTAAAAAGAGCTTTTTAATGATTTCAGAAGGTTCACGGTAAATCTTCTTCGCCAACTCTCCAACTGTTAATGATTCACTAAAAGTAATTTTAGCCGGAAGCTCTTTTTCTTTTCTCTTCACAGGCTGTGCCTGTTGTACTGGTGTATGAGATTTTTTCTTTTTATTATTATTGTTATTGCGATTTTGATAATTATTATATGGTCTTGACTTAGCTTTATCAGCGTTATTAAACACTTTATTTTCTTTTGATTGAGTCTCTTGATTTTGCTTTTTACCCTCAACCTTTTTTGGAGGTGAAACAACCTTTACCTTGCTAGGGGCAGTATTTTTATCTGAAGCCTCCTCGAATGCTTTAGGTGTGTTGGACTGCACTTGAGGTTTTTTTCCTGATGACTGAACCGGCCGACTTTGATTAGGACGATTCTGCTGCCCAGAAGGACGTGCATTAGATCTGTTCTGAGAACCATTATTATTCGGTTTTTGTTGTGTTGGATTTGTTTCTTTTTTATTATAGGCTGCATCGAGTTTCTTAATATCAGCATCTTCTATTGTTGCCATATGATTGGAGACCTCTATATTCATTTCTTTTAATTTATTGATAATTTCTTTACTGGATATATTGTGTTTCTTTGCGTATTCATAAACACGGATTTTACTCACTTATTATTTCACCCCCGCTAGATTTAATCGAGCAACGTTACCAGTTTTTTTGCAAATCCATCATCCAAAACAGCTACCACCACGCGGGCCTCTTTGCCAATTGCTTGACCTAGAAGATAACGATCTTCCACCCTTTTTAATGGAACTTGATAGGAATTACATTTATCTGAAATTTTTTTAGTCGTATTGTCAGATGCATCTGCGGCTAATAAAACGAGCTTTGCTTTTCCGTTCCGTATTTCTTTAACGGCAAGCTCTTCACCTGATATGATTTTACGCGCTCGATTGGCCAAGCCAAGTAATGACATCCATTGATTTTGTTTCATGTTGGATGGTCAGTTCTCCTTCTCTATTAGCTCAAGTAGTTCTTCATAAATAGAATCATTAATCGAAACCTCTAAAAGATTTGATAAGGTGTTTTTTTTCTTGGCTAGTAAAACTGCTTCTCTGTCCCTTGAAAGGTAGGCGCCTCTTCCGGACTTTTTCCCAGTCAAATCGATAGATATGTCGCCTTCCTTAGAGCGAACGATGCGAACGAGTTCTTTTTTCGGTTTCATTTCACCGGTTGCCACACATTTGCGCATTGGAACTTTTTTTCTACTGTTCACACGTTTCACCTCACCTAATCGTCTATCTCATCTTCATATTCAAAATCGGTGTCAACCTGATCATCAAACAGCCTAATCGGTTCTTCACGTGGATAAATCCCTAGTTCACGTGCTTCCGCTTCTGATTTAATGTCAATTTTCCAACCTGTTAATTTCGCAGCAAGACGGGCATTTTGTCCTCGTTTTCCGATTGCCAATGAAAGTTGATAATCTGGGACAACCACTGTTGTTGCTTTATCATTTTCGTTCACCATTACATCTAGAACTTTAGAAGGGCTCAATGAATTTGCGACAAAAACAACGGGATCGTCAGACCATTTCACAATGTCAATTTTTTCACCCTTTAATTCATTGACAACTGCTTGAACGCGAGTACCTTTTGGTCCAACACAGGAACCAACCGGGTCAACCTCTTGATTATCAGAATGAACGGAAATCTTCGAACGGTCCCCTGCTTCACGAGCCACTGATTTAATTTCTACTGTTCCATCATAAATTTCCGGCACTTCGATTTCAAATAAGCGTTTTAATAATCCAGGATGTGTTCGTGATACGAATATTTGCGGACCCTTTGTTGTTTTTTCAACCTTTGTTATAAATACCTTGATACGGTCATGCGGTTTATATCGTTCATTAGGCATTTGTTCATTAACCGGTAATAAAGCTTCAATTTTTCCAAGGCTGACATAAATAAATTTAGAATCTAACCTTTGGACAATACCTGTCATGATATCTTCTTCACGGTCGATAAATTCAGAATAAATAATTCCTCTTTCCGCTTCTCTTACACGTTGGGTTACGACCTGTTTAGCTGTTTGCGCAGCAATCCGTCCGAAGTCTTTTGGCGTTACTTCCATTTCAACAACATCTTCTACTTGATAATTCGGATTAATACGCACCGCATCTTCTAAAGAAATTTCAAGACGTGGGTCAAATACCTGATCAACCACTTCTTTTCTGGCAAAAACACGCATAGAGCCCGCTTGTAAATTCAAGTCGATGCGGACATTTTGTGCCTGATTAAAATTACGGCGGTATGCAGATACCAGTGCCGCCTCAATTGCATCAATTAAAATGTCCCTGGAAATACCTTTCTCTCTTTCCAGAATTGTAAGAGCATCTAATAATTCGCTGCTCATTTCCTTGTATCCCCCTAGTCTTTTTCAATTTTTATTTTTTCCTCTTACGAAAAAATAACTGCAAGTCGTGCATTTGCCACTTTTTCAAATGGAATGTCAATTATTTTTTTGCGAGTTTTAATCTTAATTTCAATTTTTACAAGTTGACCATCAAATTCAAGTAAGGTTCCCTCGAAGCTTTTTTCTCCATTTATCGGTTCATAGGTTTTAATAAAGACATTTTTGCCGATTGCCTTTTCGAAATCTTTTTCTTTTTTTAATGGACGTTCGGCACCTGGAGATGACACTTCGAGAAAGTAGTTATGGGGAATCGGGTCAATCTCATCGAGTTTTTCACTTAGCCGCTCACTAACTAAACCGCAATCCTCAATATCCACACCTGTATCTTTATCAATATATACACGAAGGAACCAGCTTTTTCCTTCCTTTACATATTCAATGTCAACTAATTCCAGACCAAGCTCTTGAAAAAGTGGTGTCGCCAGTTCTTCTACAACTTCCGTTACTTTGCTCATGCTTTCCCTCCTTTTCTATCTATTTCACCCATATTCTATGTAGTTCACGGAAAGTTTTATCAAATTACTCATCAAAAACCTTTATAACAAAGACGAAAGAGTGGGTTTCCCCACTCTTGAACACGAGAGTATTTCTTAGTATTTCCAATAAAACTATACCATAACCATAATATATATGCAAATGCAACCAATGCAAAAGCGCTTGGTTATCGGGATTCCAGCCTAAAACAAAGAAAGCTGGTTTTGCTCTGGGAGAGATGCTAAACAACCCTGTTTATCCAAATATTCTAGAATAGTTTTGGATACTTTACCACGCTGCTGCAAATCTTCTTTTGATAAAAATTCACCATCGCCTCTAGCCTTGACGATATTATAGGCTGCATTTGTTCCCAAACCTGGGATGGAATTAAACGGAGGAATCAAGGAATTTCCGTCAATAATAAAGTCTGATGCATCTGAATGATATAGATCATAATTTTGGAAGACAAAACCTCTTTCGGTCATTTCAAGTGCCAATTCAAGAACAGTTAACAAGTTTTTCTCTTTATTCGAAATCTCAAGACCTTTTGCATTAAGTTCTTCTATTTTTGCGCGAATCGCCTCTCCGCCTCTTGACATGGTTTCAATATCGAAATCCTCTGCACGGACCGTAAAGTATGCCGCATAATATATAAGCGGAAGATGGACTTTAAAATAAGCAATCCTTACAGCCATTAGTACATACGCTGCTGCGTGTGCTTTCGGGAACATATACTTAATCTTTTTACAAGAGTCAATATACCATTCAGGTACTTCATTTTTGCGCATTTCTGCTTCCATTTCTTCGCTTAAGCCTTTTCCTTTACGGACAGATTCCATAATTTTGAAAGCAAAAGATGGATCGAGTCCCTGATAGATCAAGTAAACCATGATATCATCACGACAGCCGATCACTTCGCTAAGATTACAAATTCTATTATGAATTAATTCCTGAGCATTCCCGAGCCAAACATCGGTCCCATGCGACAGACCTGAAATCTGAACAAGTTCCGAAAAAGTTGTCGGTTTCGTATCTTCCAGCATTTGCCGAACAAATCTTGTTCCAAACTCAGGAATACCGAGCGTACCTGTTTTACACATAATTTGCTGTTCTGTTACTCCAAGGGATTCGGTATTGCTAAATATTTTCATGACTTCAGGATCGTCCGTCGGAATGGTTTTGGGATCAATTCCACTTAGATCTTGAAGCATCCGGATCACAGTCGGATCATCATGCCCCAGAATATCTAACTTCAGAACATTATCATGGATGGAATGGAAGTCAAAATGGGTTGTTTTCCATTCAGAATTTCGATCATCCGCCGGAAATTGAATCGGTGAAAAATCATACACATCCATATAATCTGGGATAACGATGATCCCACCAGGGTGCTGACCAGTCGTTCTTTTTACGCCAGTACAGCCTGACGCGAGTCGTTCTACTTCTGCATTCCGCATTTGCAAATTATTATCCTGCTGATAGGCTTTTACATAACCAAAGGCTGTTTTATCGGCAACCGTACCGATTGTCCCGGCACGAAATACCTTATCTTCACCAAATAGAACCTTCGTATAGTTATGGGCACGCGGCTGGTACTCCCCTGAAAAGTTCAAATCGATATCGGGTACCTTGTCTCCTTTAAAACCGAGGAAGGTTTCAAATGGAATATCGTGTCCATCCTTGCGGTATTTTTCCCCACAATTCGGACAATCTTTATCAGGTAAGTCAAATCCAGAGCCAACGGATCCATCATTAAAGAACTCAGACTGTTTACATGTAGGGCATATATAATGCGGCGGCAACGGGTTAACCTCGGTAATCTCTGTCATTGTTGCGACAAGGGAGGAGCCAACAGATCCCCGTGATCCAACCAGATAGCCATCATCCAGTGATTTTTTTACAAGTTTATGCGAAATCAAATAGATAACCGCAAAACCATGTCCAATGATACTTTTAAGTTCCTTCTCTAAACGAGCCTCAACAATTTCCGGAAGCGGATCACCATAAATTTTATGGGCCATTGCATAACTCATTTGGCGCATCTCTTCTTCTGCGCCTTCAATCTTCGGTGTATATAAATCGTCTTTTATAGGTTTAATGTTCTCCACCATGTCAGCAACTTTATTCGTATTCGTAACCACGATTTCCTTGGCCTTTTCCGCGCCCAAAAATGAAAAAGCATCGAGCATCTCATTGGTAGTGCGGAAATGAACGTCCGGAAGTTCATGGCGGTTTAGCGGGTTCGCACCGCCTTGAGAGTTAACTAAGATTTTTCGATAGATTTTATCATTTTCATTTAGATAATGGACATTCCCTGTTGCCACGACAGGCAGACCTAATTTATCGCCAAGTATCACGATTTTACTAATAATATCTTCCATCGCTTTTTCATCGCGGACTAATTCCATTTCAATTAAAGGCGCATTGACTTCTTTCGGCATGACCTCAAGATAGTCATAAAAGCGGGCATGTGCTTCTACCTCTTCAGGTGACTTCTGCATCATTCCTTCAAACACTTCACCTTTATTACAGGCTGAACCTACAAGAATGCCATCACGATATTTTTGGAGAACCGATCTTGGGATTCGCGGAACTCGGTAAAAATACTCAATATGTGAGATCGAAACAAGTTTAAATAGGTTTTTTAAGCCATGTTCGTTTTGCGCTAAAAGAGTGCAATGATAGGGACGTGCACGTTGATAGGCATTCCCTTTTCCCATATTATCGTTAAATTCATCATGATATTCGATCCCCTTTTCAAGGGCATCTTTTAGCATTTTTAAAAGTAAATAACCCGTTGCTTCTGCATCATATATGGCACGGTGATGCTGGGTTAATTCAATATCAAATTTCTTCGTCAGTGTATTTAAGCGGTGGTTTTTCATTTCTGGATAAAGGAATCGTCCAAGTTCAAGTGTATCAATGACAGGATTTTTCGCCTTCTCCAGTCCGATCTTTTTATAGCCAACATTGAGAAAACCCATATCAAAAGATGCATTATGTGCGACCAAAACGGCATCCCCAATCCAATCATGGAAATCTCTTATGACTGCATCGATCTCAGGGGCATTTTGAACCATATCATCCGTTATCCCTGTTAGATTGATGGTTGTCGCGGAGAGACGATGATGTGGATTAGCAAATGACTCGAAGCGGTCAATGATTTCCCCATCCTTCACCTTTACTGCAGCAAGTTCGATAATCGTATTATATACGGCAGAAAGTCCAGTGGTTTCCACGTCAAAAATAACGAAGGTGTCTTCCGCAAGTAAGCGATGAGCATCATTGTATGCGATTGGCACCCCATCATCGACTAGATTGACCTCAACCCCATAAAGAATTTTTATATCATTCTTTTTTCCCGCCCCATATGCTTCAGGAAAGGATTGCGCTACGGCATGATCGGTCACGGCAATAGCCTTATGTCCCCACTTTTTCGCCTGAGCAATCAAGGTACTTACAGGAGTTACTGCATCCATTTGACTCATTGGTGTGTGGAGATGCAGCTCAACTCGTTTTTCATCCTCCGGTGCGGTATCTTTGCGTCCAACTGGTTTGATTTCATTAATATCGTTTCCAATCATGACAAGGTCACGAACAAAGGTATCATTTTGAATGCTTCCACGGACCTTAACCCACATTCCTTTTTTCACAAGCTGGAAAAGGGCAGCATCCTCCTTATCTCTAGAGAACATTTTCACCATAATGGAACTGGTGTAGTCGGTGATCTTAAAGGTTAACAGTGAACGGCCGCTTCTTAATTCTCTTATCTCAGCATTAAAGATATATCCTTCTACAGCAACTCTTCGTTCTTCATCGACAATATCAATTAAACTACGGAAGTCGCTATCGTCTTTAATCGTTAAGCCAATCGTGAGCGGACCATCCTGTACTTCACCACCAGAGGAATCCCTTTCAGCTTCTTTCTTTTGCATTTCAACCATAGCTAATAAGCCACGTTCCTGGTCTTCCTTTTGTTTAGCAAGTAAAAATTGCTGATATTCATCATTTTTTTCGTCTTTTTTTATGTTTGTTTCAATTGCAAGCAACGGAAATCCAAAGGATTGGAAAATATCGCCAAGCACTGGGCCGTATTTCCGTTTTAACGCTAGACCCTCCATATCATTTCTTACGCTTATGGTTAGCTTATTCCCATTGACATCTGGAATTTGTTCATTTAACAGTTTTAAAAGCGGTGGCGAAATCCCATCAATTTGCTGAATACAATAACTCCAATATTCCTTAAATAATTCTGGAGAAAAGGCTTGATTCATTACATTGATATCATAGGAAATGGAGGCAATGCTTGAAAAGGTTCTCTCTAGTTGTGTTGAAAACCTAAGATAGACGTTAAAAGGAAGGATTTTTTCAAATAAAAACTGAAAATGCCACTTTCTCGCCTTTTTTTCAACTTGAAGTCTTTCTATTTGCGCATTGTTGAAATGTACCACTACAGCATCCTCAATCAATTGCAGCTGCTGGAGCAAGAGTTGGAATCGCTCTTTATTGCCAAGGACATGTTCGCTCAAGAGTCTCTCTCCCATCTATTTGAAAATCTATAAATTTTTCTTTATCAACAGTTAATTATAGCACAAGTTCTATAATCATTCGGCGAAATTCGACAGAATGAGTGTGCTGGAAAAAATTAAATTGGGACCGCAGCCGCGATCCCAATTTAGGAATAAAAAATTTTCTTTTAGAGGAAAAACCTTTGAATATCATTCCATGTAACGACAAGCATCAACAGCATAAGGAGGGCAAATCCGATAAAATGAACCATCCCTTCCTTTTGGCGGTCAATTGGCTTCCCTCTAACTGCTTCAACCGCAAAGAACATCAATCTGCCGCCGTCAAGCGCAGGGATTGGTAATAAATTCATAATCCCTAGATTAATACTTAAAATCCCAGCCCATTTCATTAAATAATAAATACCCGATTTCGCTACTTCCGCTGTTGAATTATAAATTCCAACAGGCCCTGACAGCGCATCGATTGAAAATTGACCGGTGACTAATTTACCAAGCATGACAAATATTTGCTTCGTCCAAAAATAGGTTTCAGTAAAACCAGATTTAACTGCTTGAACAGGTGACTTTTCCACAGGGCTATAGACACCAATAATCCCCATTTTCTTGCCTTCAACAGTCTTTTCAAGAGGCGTTACCTGTATCTCATTTTCTTTTCCATCACGGAGAACTAAGAAATCAAGTTTCTTATTAGGATTAGTACGAATGATTTCAACAACATCTGACCAGCTAGAAATTTCTGAACCATTTATACTTTGAACAAGATCCCCCTTATGAAGGCCTGCAGATTTAGCAGCACCGTCAGGGGTTATGACACCCAACTTAGGTTCATTCGATGGTACACCTTGTAATAAAGCGATTATAATAAAAACCACAAAAGCAAGGACGAAGTTCATTGCAGGTCCGGCAAAAATCGCCAAAAAGCGTTGTGGTAATGTCTTAGAGCCAAATTGACGATCGATAGGAGCAATTTGGGATTCAATCCCATTTTCTACAATAACCGCTTTAGGATCGATACTGAAAGTCTGTAAACTTTCATTCTCATCTTCCGGAAAACCCTTAATGACTAAATCCTTTTCGATATCAGCATACTCCACTTCAACAATCCGGCAATTTGGATATTTTTCTTTATTGTTTATAATAATTTTACTTACCCTATTATCTTTGCCCATTAATAAACCAATTCGATAACCCGGCTTGATCTCAACCATTTCCGGATCTTCCCCGGCCATACGGACAAAACCGCCAATTGGCAATAATCGAATTGTATAGGTGGTCTCACCTTTTTTATGGGTGAACACTTTAGGTCCCATACCGATCGCAAATTCGCGACAGAGAATACCAGCTCTTTTTGCGAAAATAAAATGTCCTAACTCATGAAAGAAAACGAGTGCGCCAAAAATCACAATAAAGGCAATAACTGTAGTCAATAATAAAACCACCCTTTTTTATAGAAGTGAATATATATACTTTCTCGTTTCTTTATCTACCTCTTCTATCGTCATCAAACTAGGATGTTCAATGGTCTGATGAGTGTTTAATGCCTTCTCAATTAAATCTTCAATCTGCAAGAAACGAACCTTACCTTCCAAAAACGCTGCTACTGCAACTTCATTAGCAGCATTCAAAACAGTCGGCATCGTTCCGCCTGTTTTTCCAGCCATAATGGCAAACTGCAGGCAACGAAATCTGTCTACATCCATTTCCTCGAAATGTAGTTGCCCGACACTTGCTAAATCCAACCGGTTCGCGGATGGTCGCGGCAAGCGATCCGGGTATGTGAGTGCATATTGAATCGGAACTCTCATATCCGGTGTTCCAAGTTGGGCGATGATACTTGAATCTTGAAATTCCACCATTGAATGGATAATACTTTCTTTATGGAGCAATACATTAATTTTTTCATACGGCATTTGAAAAAGCCAATGGGCCTCAATGACCTCTAAACCTTTATTCATCATCGTGGCGGAATCAATGGTAATTTTCGCACCCATCGACCAATTCGGGTGGTTTAAGGCATCTTGAACTGTGACATTTTGTAATTCATCACGGGTCCTGTCACGAAAACTTCCACCAGATGCTGTTAAGATTAATCTTTCAATATTTTTATCCCTTTCCCCTTGCAGGGCCTGGAAAATAGCTGAATGCTCACTGTCTACTGGAAGAAGTGGTACATTATTCTTTGACGCAGCGTCCATAACCAAATGACCCGCCGTAACAAGTGTTTCTTTATTAGCAATAGCAATCGCTTTTCCTGATTCAATTGCTTGTAAGGTAGGATGGAGCCCTACACTTCCTAGAACCGCATTAACCAGGATATCCGACTTTTCATATACAGCTACCTCAATTAATCCCTCGTTGCCGTAAGTAAACTTCGCTTTTGGAAACTCTGCTTTTAATGTTTGACAGTCACCATAATCTTGTACGGAAACAAGCTCCGGGTTAAATTCGACAATCAATTTTCGTGCAAAATCAATATTTTTCCCTACGGAAAATGTTGCTAACTTAAATTCTGCCGGATGCTCTCGTATAATATCAATGGTCTGTGATCCAACAGATCCTGATGCACCCAATAAACTAATTAATTTCAAACCATTCAACTCCTATAAAATCAAAAACAGACAACTTAACTCCAGAGGTGGAATAAGTGTAATATTGGCCAAACAAAGATAAGGCTGTCAAAGCGGTCAAGTATACCACCATGACCAGGTAATATTTTTCCGGAATCCTTCACATTAAAATGGCGCTTGAAAGCGGATTGAACAAGATCGCCAATTTGTCCAAAAACAGAAAGGACAATCGTGATGGCAATGATGGACCCTTTTATATCTGTGAGTAATACAAAAAGAATAGCTACAATAACGGCACAAACCACACCGCCTAATGATCCTTCAATCGTTTTATTAGGGCTTATTTCCGGCCAAAGCTTTCTTCTTCCCAAAGCTTTTCCGATAAAATACGCACCTGAATCCGTTGCCCAAATCATAAATAAGGAATATAAAATATAAACTAATCCCCCATCTACTCTTGTTTCAAAGAAAAAGTAAAAGCCAATTCCCACATAAAGGGCGGAAAGAAGGGAAAAAGAGACATCTTCAAAGGTAAAACGATTTTTGGTAATCACCGTGTACGCCAATAACAATAAAATAATCACAATGCACAATTCTGTTTTTGTATAATAAAAGGTATCCAAGAAATCGCTATATTTCTCTGGAAAAATAAGTACCCAGAGAAATAAAATCGACAGGATGCCATGTATAGAGAAAATATTTAAATTTTTCATTTTTAATAATTCATACAAACCAACTGTCGCTAAAAAATACGTTAGTAATACGAGTGGTAACCCACTATAATAAACAATTGGCAAAAATAATGCTGCCGCGACGACTCCTGTTATGATTCTTTGCTTCATATGCTAATTCAACACCTTTGTTGCTTATTATATTCCTCCAAACCGCCGCTGACGATTTTGGAATGCCTCAATGGCTTCCAGTAAATGTTCCTCACTAAAATCAGGCCATAACACTTCAGTAAACCATAATTCGGAGTAAGCTAACTGCCATAGCATAAAGTTACTCAAGCGGATTTCACCACTGGTTCTGATTAAAAGGTCAGGATCCGTATAATTTGTCGTCATTAGGTAAGACGAAAAGACTTTTTCGTCAAGATCCGTCTCCTTTAGTATACCATTTTTATGATCATTTAAGACCTGCTTGACCGCATCAAGAATCTCAGCTCTACTTCCATAATTTAAGGCAAAATTTAGAATGAGCCCATTATTATTTTTGGTTTCTTCCATTGCATTTTCAATTGCTCTTAGGGTATGTACTGGAAGCTGATCTTTATATCCCATCATTTTTACTTGAACATTATTCTCAATTAATTCAGGAAGAAAGGTCCCTAAAAATTCTTCGGGCAGTTTCATAATGTATTCCACTTCGTTCTTGGGCCGTTTCCAGTTCTCGGTTGAAAAGGCATATAAAGTTAAGACTTTTATTCCTATATCGTTTGCCAGCATCGTCGTATTACGAACAACCTTCATCCCCTCATGATGACCGGCAATACGCGGTAACGCCCTTTTCTTAGCCCATCGTCCATTACCATCCATAATAATAGCGACATGCTCAGGAACAGGCAGCTTTTTAATCTTTTCTACTTTATCTCGGAGTGTGGAAGTGGTAGTTTGCCTCTTCCCTAGTATAAATTTTTTAAACATAACATTGCTCCTTAAGTTCGTTAATCATTTCCTCCGAAAATAAATCATTTCCAATGTAACGCGGGTGCAGCTATGTAATTCTAGTTAGCTGGTTTTATCATACCAAAAAAACTAGAAGATATCTCTAATAATAACTTATGTAGGTAATTAGGAATTAAGAATAATGGATAAAACCCAAAAATAGTGAAAAAAACCCCCTAAAGAGAGGGTCTGATCATTCTTACACTTCTAATATTTCTTTTTCTTTTTCTTTCGTGATTTGATCGATTTTTTGAATGTATTCATCAGTCAGTTTTTGAACATCCTCAGAAAAGCCGCGAAGGGCATCCTCTGTAATATCACCATTTTTCTCTAGCTTCTTCAATGAATCATTGCTATCACGGCGAATATTACGGAGCGCAACTTTCGCTTCTTCGGATTCCTTTTTGACTAGCTTTACAAGTTCTTTCCGACGTTCCTCTGTCAGCTGTGGAATGGCAATCCGAATAATCTGACCATCATTAGTAGGGTTTAACCCTAGATCAGACTTCAGGATAGCTTTTTCTATATCACCAAGAATGGATTTGTCATATGGCTGAATTACAAGAAGTCTAGCTTCAGGAGTCGTGATCCCTGCCATTTGATTCACTGGTGTTGGTGCTCCATAATAATCAACGGTAATCCGATCCAGCAGCGAGGCACTGGCTCTGCCGGCACGAATGCTGGCAAGCTCACGAGCATAGGACTGAATCGCTTTTGTCATTCGATCTTTAGTGGCTGAGATAATTTGATTTGGCATTAGTTTTTCCCCCTAACGACTGTTCCAATTTTTTCACCCATAACGGCTCTTTTAATATTTCCCTGTTCCATAATCGAGAAAACAATTAGTGGAATATCATTATCCATACATAAGGACGATGCAGTTGAGTCCATGACTGCTAATCCTTCCTTAATTACATCTAGGAATGATAAATCTTCATATTTTGTGGCATTTGCATCAATGCGAGGGTCTGCAGAATATACCCCATCGACATTATTTTTTGCCATCAAAATAACCTCAGCATCAATTTCTGCTGCCCTTAGTGCTGCAGTTGTATCAGTTGAGAAATAAGGATTACCTGTTCCGGCCGCAAAAATAACGACCCGCTGCTTCTCTAAATGTCTAATAGCACGTCGTCGAATATACGGTTCAGCTACCTGACGCATTTCGATTGAGGTTTGCACACGTGATTCAATTCCTAAGTGCTCCAAACTATCTTGAAGTGCTAAAGAATTCATTACAGTTGCTAGCATACCCATATAATCCGCCGTTGCTCTGTCCATTCCCATTTCACTGCCGATTTTCCCGCGCCAAATATTGCCGCCGCCAACAACGACAGCTACCTCTACTCCAAGTTCTGCTATTTCTTTCACTTGAATCGCAATTGATTTGATGACAGAAGGTTTAATTCCAAAGCTAGACTCACCAGCAAGTGCTTCTCCGCTCAATTTTAAAACCACGCGTTTATACTTAGGACCGCTCATATAAACCTCCACTATGTATTTTTTTTAACTGTAAGCGCCTTATTTAGGCGCTTAGGCTAGATGTTTCTTGAATTTCTATTCTTGAAAAATAGGGAACACACCGTGTCCCCTATTCAAAAATCTATTACAGTAACATTCCCTTATCAATTTTAAGCTAGAGAATATTTGACTATTGTTTATTTACTTGGTTCATAACTTCTTCTGCGAAGTTATCTTCACGTTTTTCGATGCCTTCCCCTACTTCATAACGTACGAATTCACGTAATGTTGCACCCTTCGATTCAACAAATTGACGTACCTTTTGATCAGGGTTTTTAACGAAAGTTTGGTCAAGGACACAAACATCTTCAAAGTATTTACCAAGACGGCCTTCTACCATTTTAGCAACGATATTTTCAGGCTTTCCTTCGTTTAGAGCTTGAGTTGTTAATACTTGACGCTCGCGCTCAACCTCTTCTTGTGATACTTGATCACGTGAAACATATTTTGGTCTTAATGCAGCGATGTGCATGGAAATATCTTTAGCGGCGTCTGCGTCAGAAGTACCTTCAAGAACTGTTAATACGCTGATACGTCCACCCATATGAAGATATGCGCCAAATGCATCATTATCAGTTTTAGATACTATAGCAAAACGACGAAGGGAAAGTTTTTCCCCAATTTTCGCAATCGCAGCGTTGATATGATCTGCAACGGTTGCGCCGTTTTCCATTGTTTGTGATGTAGCTTCTTCTACAGTTGCAGGTTTGTTTTTAATAAGGTGTGATGCAAGTTCTTTAACAAGTGTTTGGAATCCTTCGTTTTTCGCAACGAAGTCTGTTTCTGAATTTACTTCAAGAATAACAGCATCGTTACCTTCTGTTAGGATAGAAGTTAAACCTTCTGCAGCAATCCGGTCTGCTTTATTTGCAGCCTTTGCAATCCCTTTTTCACGTAAGAAATCAATCGCTTTTTCCATGTCACCATTTGTTTCTGTTAGCGCCTTTTTACAATCCATCATCCCTGCGCCAGTTTTTTCACGTAGTTCTTTAACCATTTGAGCAGTAACTGCCATAATGTTCTTCCTCCTTTAAATCTATGTATTATACTCATATCTTAGCCATCTAAGCCTTAGATAAACATTCTTAATTTCTGCAATCGATAGGTTTTCTTTAAAAAAAGGTGATAAAGGGTCTCCCTCTTATCACCTTTTTATGTGTTCAATAAATGAAATTATGCTTGTACTTCTACTTCTTCGCCTTGTTTTGCTTCAAGGATGGCATCAGCCATTTTACCAGTAAGAAGTTTAACCGCACGGATTGCATCGTCATTCGCAGGAATGACTACATCGATTTCGTCTGGATCACAGTTTGTATCAACAATTCCTACGATAGGAATATTTAATTTCTTTGCTTCAGCAACTGCGATACGCTCTTTACGAGGGTCAATGATGAATAATGCATCCGGAAGTTTTTTCATGTCTTTAATTCCGCCTAGGAATTTTTCAAGACGCTCTTGTTCTTTCTTTAATTGTACTACTTCTTTCTTAGGTAGTACTTCGAAAGTACCGTCTTCAGACATTCTTTCGATATCTTTTAAGCGGCCAATACGCTTTTGAATGGTTTCAAAGTTTGTTAATGTACCACCTAACCAACGTTGGTTCACATAGTACATACCAGAGCGGCCTGCTTCTTCTTTTACAGAATCTTGAGCTTGTTTCTTCGTACCAACAAAAAGAACTGTTCCACCGTTACCAGCAAGATCTTTCACCCAGTTATAAGCCTCTTCAACCTTTTTAACTGTTTTTTGAAGGTCGATAATGTAGATACCGTTACGCTCAGTGAAGATATATTTCTTCATCTTAGGGTTCCAACGGCGAGTTTGGTGTCCAAAATGTACACCAGCTTCAAGCAATTGTTTCATTGAAATAACTGACATGTTTTTTTCCTCCTAGTGGTTTGTTTTCCTCCGCTCATTTCATTTTTAAACAGAAACTGTTGTCACAGCACCGTCTGTTTAAATCAACAAGCGTGTGTATTAACACCATGAAATAATATAGCATATGTGTAAATAACAATCAAGCATTACTTTATTAAAAAAGCAAAATCCCCAGATTAACTGGGGAATATGTTTAATTAGATCTTAATTTATCAAGCTCGATTAAGAACTTATCATTTAAAACTTTAATATACGTTCCTTTCATCCCAAGGGAACGTGATTCAATGACGCCAGCACTTTCAAGTTTTCGTAGTGCATTGACAATAACTGAACGAGTAATACCCACACGATCGGCAATTTTGGATGCAACGAGTAAACCTTCATGGCCATTCAACTCTTCAAAAATATGCTCAATCGCTTCTAGCTCACTATATGACAACGAACTGATTGCCATTTGAACAACCGCTTTGCTTCTAGCTTCTTCTTCAATTTCTTCTGATTTTTCACGTAAAATTTCCATACCGACTACCGTTGCGCCATATTCTGCAAGGATCAGATCATCATCATGGAATTTTTCCTGTAATCTAGCAAGGATTAAAGTTCCTAGACGCTCACCACCGCCGATAATTGGAACAATCGTGGTCAAACCTTCACGAAACAATTCATTGTTTTCAACAGGAAAAGCAGTATATTGACTTTCAATGTCGAGGTTTGAAGAAGTTTCTTGAATATTAAATAATCCCTTTGTATATTCCTCTGGGAATTGACGGTCTTCAAACATTTTCTTCATTCTTTCGTTTTCAATTTGTTGATAAATTGAAAAACCAAGAAGTTTCCCACGACGGCTGACAATGTAAACATTTGCTTCAATTGTCTCACTTAACGTTTCTGACATTTCCTTAAAGTTTACAGGTTTACCTGCCGCTTTTTGCAATAAAACATTAATTTTTCTTGTTTTTGTAAGTAAATCCATTGTGTTTCTTCCTCCTAATTAACTGCAACCATTATTAAATTTTATAAGTTCCTAAAGGATAAATTGGGATAAATCTTTATTTTTCGAGATCGCATCCAGTTTATCATCAACATACTTTGGTGTAATCGTGATTTTCTCCATTGTAATATCGGGTGCCTCAAAAGACAGATCTTCTAAAAGCTTTTCTAAAATGGTATGGAGTCGTCTTGCACCAATATTATCCGTATTTTGATTCACTTCGAATGCTACTTCAGCTATTCTACGAATAGCATCGTCAGAAAATTCAATTTGTATACCTTCTGTTTCCAATAATGCTTGATATTGCTTAATTAACGCATTATCCGGTTCAATTAAAATCCTGAAGAAGTCTTCAACAGTCAACTTCGTTAGTTCCACCCGAATCGGGAAACGGCCTTGAAGTTCGGGTATCAAATCAGATGGTTTAGCCATATGGAAGGCTCCTGCAGCAATAAATAAGATATGGTCAGTTTTAATCGATCCATATTTCGTTACCACTGTTGACCCTTCAACAACCGGCAAAATGTCTCTTTGAACGCCTTCTCTCGAAACATCTGCAGAAGATCCTCCGGAATTCTTACTGGCGATCTTATCGATTTCATCAATGAATATTATCCCTGTTTGCTCCGCACGATAAATGGCTTCAGATGTGACTTCATCCATGTCAATGAGTTTAGCTGCTTCTTCACTTGTTAACACATTTCTTGCTTCACGAACGGTTAATTTTCTTTTCTTCCGTTTTTTCGGCATAAAACTGCTGAGAGCATCCTGCATATTCATCCCCATTTGTTCAATACCTGAACCTTGGAGCATATCAAACATGGACGGAGCTTGTTCCTCCACTTCAACCGTAACAACTTCATCCTCCAACTGACCAAGCGCAAGCTGCTCTTTGACAATTTTACGTTTTTCATGAACGGAGTAATCTTCCTGTTGTGTCTCTTGCTCTGTATTCGAATTTCCGCCGCCAAATAACATCTCAAGCGGGTTTTTATAATTGGACGACTTTTTAGCGGATGGAACTAGTAAATCAACAAGTCTGCTGTTTGCATTTTCCTCGGCTCGTTCCTTCACTGTTTGCATCCGATCCTCTTTCACCAATCGAACAGAAGTTTCAGCCAGATCTCGTACCATTGATTCAACATCACGACCAACATAGCCTACTTCGGTAAATTTGGTTGCCTCAACCTTTATAAACGGTGCGCCAACAAGCTTTGCAATTCTTCTGGCAATTTCCGTTTTCCCAACACCTGTCGGTCCAATCATTAATATATTTTTCGGGATAATTTCTTCCCGAAGCTTTTCATTCAATAGGCCCCTTCTGTAACGGTTCCTTAAGGCAACTGCGACCGCTTTCTTGGCATCCTTCTGACCGATAATATATTGATCAAGTTTTTCGACGATTTGGCGGGGGGTTAAATTGGTTGTTTTACCCATAATTTTCAGTCTCCTTCCCGTTATAGCTCTTCCACGATAATGTTGTGATTAGTGTATACACATATTTCAGCAGCTATTTCTAAAGAAGCCTTCGCTATTTCTTTGGCAGATAAGTGATCTCCGGAATACTTCTTCAATGAACGGCCGGCGGCCAAAGCGTAATTCCCGCCCGAGCCAATCGCAAGAATCCCATCATCAGGCTCGATTACTTCCCCAGTTCCCGAAACAAGCAGCAAACTTTCACGATCCATGACAATGAGCATCGCTTCCAACTTGCGAAGCATTTTATCGCTTCTCCATTCCTTAGCAAGCTCGACAGCTGCTCTTTGGAGATTTCCATTATACTCTTCAAGTTTACCTTCAAACAGTTCGAAAAGAGTAAATGCATCGGCAACAGAACCGGCAAAACCGGCCAATACTCTACCATTAAATATCTTTCTCACCTTTTTTGCTGTGTGCTTCATCACAACTGCATTCCCAAATGTTACTTGGCCATCACCGGACATTGAGCATTCTCCGTTATGATGGACGGCAAAAATTGTTGTTGCGTGAAATTGATTCAAATTAATCTTCCTCCTTCTGGAGTAATCTTATTTTCAAAAACACTAATGGTATGTATGTAAGTTAAGTAGATTCTGTTGATAAACGAAATCACTAAAATTAAGTTGATAATGTTCAATTCTATATTCTGCTTAATTTCGTTTTATTTGTAAACAGCGGATAAATAAGTTTAATAAAACATTCACATTTACCCAGCTATTTACCGACAAGAGCTACTAAATCGTAACATACTTCTAAATTGCTTGCAATGGATTTTACAAAACTTTCACAAAGTTCTGAATTGTCTCTAGTGCTCGGTTTGCATGCTGTAAATTTCTTTCCTGCTTCCCCTTTATTCTCACTGGCAGTTCAGGAAATAACCCAAAATTGGCATTCATCGGCTGAAAATTATCAGAATTGGCTGTTGTGATGTAGCGAGCCATACTGCCAATCGCTGTTACTGCTGGAAATTCAACCGTTTCAAGTCCATTCACTATTCGCGCTGCATTGATCCCAGCAACTAAACCGCTTGCAGCTGATTCTACATAGCCTTCAACCCCTGTCATCTGACCGGCAAAGAATAAATCTTCGCGGTTACGGAATTGATATGTTGACTTAAGAACTTTCGGCGAATTAATAAATGTATTGCGGTGCATGACACCATATCTGATGATTTCCGCATTTTCAAGGCCGGGAATTAACTGGATAACTTCCTTTTGCGCTCCCCATTTTAAATGTGTCTGAAATCCAACAATATTAAATAGTGTTCCAGCGGCATCATCCTGACGAAGCTGCACAACAGCAAAGGGTCTCTTACCTGTTTTCGGATCTTCTAAACCAACTGGTTTTAACGGCCCGAACAGCATCGTTTTCTGACCTCTTGATGCCATAACCTCAATTGGCATACAACCCTCAAAAAAAACTTCCTTTTCAAATTCCTTTAATGGTACCGTCTCAGCAGAAATCAGCGCTTCATAAAACCGATTAAACTCTTCCTCTGTCATTGGGCAGTTTAAATAGGCCGCTTCCCCTTTATCATAGCGAGACTTCAAATAAACTTTATCCATGTTGATGCTATCCTTTTCGAGAATTGGCGCTGCTGCATCATAAAAATAAAGATAGTCTTCACCAGTTACGTTTTTAAGCTGTGCTGAGAGATCCGGACTGGTCAGTGGGCCTGTGGCAATTATCGTAGGTCCCTCAGGAATAGCTGTTACTTCTTCATTTACTACCGTAACATTTTCATGATTTTTAACCATCTCAGTCACTTTTGCAGCAAATTCGTGACGATCTACGGCTAAAGCCCCCCCTGCTGGCACTGCACACGCATCTGCCGCAGCAATTATCACAGAATCAAGCCTTCGCATTTCCTCTTTTAGTACCCCAACCGCATTTGTTAACGTGTTTGCCCGTAATGAATTACTGCAAACTAATTCAGCAAATTTATCTGTATGGTGCGCGGGTGTTTGTTTAATTGGGCGCATCTCAAAAAGCCGTACCTTTACACCGCGTTTCGCAATCTGCCATGCCGCTTCACTTCCTGCCAAACCGGCACCAATTACATTTATTATTACATCCGACATGTTAGCGTCCTCCCGAAGCTGGTATTTATTAACATATTCATTATGGGAAGAAAAAAGTCTATCAATACCTTCCCCACTTTTAAAGTCCATCTTGCATTGTACTATACGAATGAAAAAGAAAAAAGTTTTAACTATCAAAAAAAATAAAAAGAGCGGGATTGGCCCACTCTTAGCTTTGCGATTCTTCCTTATAATCACATGTAACACATTGAACCTGAACACCCTTTTTTAATTTCTTTTCTACAAGCAAGCCCTCACATTTCGGGCAGGCTCTCGGTAACGGTTTATCCCAAGATATAAATTCACAATCAGGATAACGGGTGCAACCGTAAAATAATCTTTTTTTCTTGCTTTTTCGTTCAATAATTTGACCTTCTTTACACGTAGGACAGGTAACACCGATTTCCTTCACTATCGGCTTTGTATTCCGACAATCCGGGAAATTACTGCAAGCCATGAATTTCCCATATCTGCCCATTTTAAACACCATTGGGTTTCCGCAGTTTTCACAATCCTCACCGGCTGGCTCATCTTTAATTTCTATTTTTTCCATTTCCTGCTCTGCTATTTTTAAATTTGTCTCGAACTCTTGGTAAAATGCATCAATGAGTTTTATCCACGTCATTTTTCCATCTTCAATATGGTCTAATCCTTTTTCCATTCTAGCGGTAAACTCCACATTTATGATTTCCGGAAAAAATTCTACCATTACTTCATGAACAATTTCACCCAGTTCAGTCGGAATAAAGCGTTTATTATCAAGGGCAACATATCCCCGCTTTTGGACTGTATCCAAGGTTGGAGCATAGGTAGATGGACGGCCGATTCCGAGCTCTTCTAAAGTTTTGACAAGTCTTGCTTCTGTGTATCGGGGTGGAGGTTGTGTGAAGTGTTGCTTCGGTTCAATATCCTTTTTAAACACTTCATCTCCCTCTTTAAGATCCGGGAGCATTTTCTCAGGTCCATCGATTTGGTCATCTGAACCCTCCACATAAAGCTTCATGAACCCTGGAAATTTAATCTTGGACCCAGTAGCACGGAACAGGACATTCCCATTTTGCAAATCCACGCTCATCGTATCCATGACTGCCTGCGCCATTTGACTTGCCAAAAAGCGTTCCCAAATTAATTTATATAACCGGAGCTGATCGCGAGAGAGAAATTCCTTTAAGCTGCCGGGATCTCTAAGTGTACTCGTAGGGCGAATCGCTTCATGCGCATCCTGGGCATTTGTCTGCTTCTTTTCTTTCCTTTGTTCATCCTTTAAAAAGTTTTCACCATACTCTGCTTTGATATAACTTGCCGCTTCTCCTTGCGCTACCTCGGAAATTCGGGTTGAATCTGTTCTCATATAGGTGATGAGACCAACCGTTCCTTCTTTCCCAAGTTCAATTCCTTCATAGAGCTGCTGGGCTAACATCATGGTTTTCCTGGCACGAAAGTTGAGCTTTCTGGCTGCTTCCTGCTGCAAGGACGAGGTGATAAATGGTGGTGCTGGATTTCTTCTGCGCTCTTTTTTCGTCACAGAGATTACTTTGAACTTATTATCCGTTAATTGCTGTAAAATCGCTTGGACATCTTGTTCTGATTTCAGCTCGGTTTTCTCATGGCCCACTACCGAATGATAACTGGCACTGAAATGGTCTTTCCCTTTTAAAAATTCGCCATCAATTGTCCAATATTCTTCGGGTGTAAACGCTTTAATCTCTTTTTCCCGGTCAATAATTAAACGAACTGCAACGGATTGTACCCGTCCTGCACTTAACCCTTTTTTAACCTTCTTCCAAAGAAGAGGGCTGATATTATAGCCTACAAGCCGGTCTAATATCCTACGAGCCTGCTGGGCATCAACAAGATCCATATTAATTGGACGAGGATGCTTGAAGGATTCCTTTATCGCATCTTTTGTAATTTCATTAAAGACAACGCGGCAATCGGAAGTAATATCAACATCAAGACTATGTGCTAAGTGCCAGGCAATAGCTTCCCCCTCACGATCCGGGTCAGCTGCGAGATAGATTTTTTTTACCTTTTTCGCCGCAGTCTTTAATTCTTTTAAAACAGGGCCTTTTCCGCGGATGGTAATATATTTGGGCTCAAAGCTATTTTCTACATTGACACCCATCTGACTGCGTGGCAAATCACGAACATGCCCCATCGATGCTTTAACTTTATATTTATTTCCTAAATATCGTTCTATTGTTTTCGCTTTCGCTGGAGATTCAACGATTACGAGAAATTCTGCTGCCATTCAAATATCCTCCTTAAGAGGTAAATTGTATATTTATTTTTTCGAACATCTGTTGGAAAATGTATAACAAATTAGAAATTTTTGCAACCTTTTTAAGCTAATTTCTTCATATATTCGAAAAAAACCTGCAAAAGGGACGATATTTTATTCCTAGATTTTTAGATTATTTCACGTTTAGTCTTAATTCTTCTAAAATATCCTCAGCCCTTGTCACAAGCTTTGCCCCCTGCTGTATTAAATCATTTGCCCCAATAGAGAATGGATTAAATATACTGCCAGGAAGTGAAAAGACATCCCGCCCTTCATTAACGGCATAATTTGCCGTTATGAGCGAACCACTTTTTCGCTTTGCTTCAATAATAAAGGTTCCAGCTGCTAAACCGCTAATAATTCGATTTCGTGCGGGAAAATGCCATCTAAGCGGCTTGGTATCCGGGGGATACTCTGACACAATAAGTTGCGTATTCATCAATTGCAGGGCAAGTCCCATATTTTCTTTCGGGTAGATATGATAGAAACCGCCTGCAATGACGGCAATTGTATTCCCGCCATTTTTTATTGCATATTCATGTGCTAAAGCATCAATTCCCTTTGCCAATCCACTGACAATGAGCACCCCATTCTTTATTAACTCAGGGAAAATTAATCTTATCGCATTTTTTCCGTATGGGGATGCTTGACGAGACCCAACAACCGCAAGCTTCGGTTCTTTTTCGAGGAGAGAAATATCTCCTTTAGTAAATAATGCCCATGGCGGCTGGTAGATTTCTTTTAAGAACCTTGGATATTCTTTATCCATAATAGTAATCACAGTAATATCATTTGTTTCGTATTGACGGATTTGTTCGTGAATCATGTCAGGTTGAAGGGAAATGATAGAAGGTTGGGTTAAGGAGTGATCGTGGTTTAGTAGTGGAAATAACGAGATCTGCTGTGGGGATGGTTTTTGAAGTTGATACAGTGACTGAAGTGTCGGATCCTTTTTAAGCATTTGATAGACGATATTCCATGAGATATTCGGGTAGTGAAGTAAATGTATAAGCCTTTCTTTAAAGTCATCCATGTTCCATCGTACCTCCATATTTTTTTTATGTGGAAATAGTCCCTCAGATTTGAGGGACTATTTGAACAGTCATGGTGTGTTAAATTAATGCGTTTTACACTTTTCGTATAAGCCTTGCTCTTTTAATACTCCAATTAATGTTTCACCCATAACAGATGGAGTGTCCGCTACTTTAATGCCACACTCGTTCATGATACGGATCTTTTCATCTGCTGTCCCTTTTCCACCAGAAATAATCGCACCAGCGTGGCCCATGCGTTTTCCTGGAGGTGCTGTACGGCCGCCGATGAAACCAACCACAGGTTTCGTCATGTTTGCTTTCACCCATTCAGCTGCTTCTTCTTCAGCAGTACCGCCAATTTCTCCAATCATGATAACAGCGTATGTTTCCGGGTCTTCATTAAATGCCTTTAAGACATCGATGAAGTTTGTACCGTTAACTGGGTCGCCGCCAATACCGACTGCAGTAGTTTGTCCCAGTCCAGCCTGTGTCAACTGGTGTACTGCTTCGTATGTTAATGTCCCAGAGCGAGAAACTACACCGACATGTCCTTTTGTATGGATATAGCCAGGCATAATCCCAATTTTACATTCATCAGCAGTAATCACACCAGGGCAGTTTGGACCAACTAAGCGTGTCTTTTTACCTTCCATGTAACGTTTTACCTTAACCATATCCAATACTGGAATATGTTCAGTAATACAAATCACAAGGTCTAATTCCGCGTCTACTGCCTCAATAATCGAATCGGCAGCAAATGGTGCAGGAACATAGATAACTGAAGCATTTGCACCAGTAGTCTCAACAGCTTCTTTTACAGTATTAAATACCGGAACACCTTCTACTTCCTGTCCTTTTTTCCCTGGAGAGGTCCCACCAACAATTTGGGTACCATATTCAATCATTTGTTTCGTATGAAAACGGGCAGTGCCGCCTGTAATCCCTTGAACAATAACTTTTGTATCTTTATTAATAAAAACGCTCACGATAATTCCCCTTTCTTGAAAGATCCTATTTCACTAATGAAACGATTTTTTGTGCGCCGTCAGCCATGGATTCAGCAGCAATAATCTCAACGCTTGATTCTGCCAAGATTTTTTTACCTAAATCAACATTTGTTCCCTCTAAACGAACCACAAGCGGAACACTTAGCCCAACCTGTTTAGCTGCTTCTACTACACCCTCAGCAATGACATCACACTTCATGATTCCACCAAAGATATTAACAAATATACCTTTTACGTTTGGATCAGAAAGGATAATTTTAAATGCTTCTGTAACTTTCTCAGCTGTAGCACCGCCCCCAACATCAAGGAAGTTTGCGGGGTCGCCGCCATAGTGTTTGATGATATCCATCGTTGACATCGCAAGTCCGGCTCCATTCACCATACAGCCAATATTTCCATCTAACGCAACATAGCTTAAATCATATTTAGATGCTTCAATTTCTTTTACATCTTCTTCTTCAAGATCACGATATGCTAAGACATTTTTTTGACGATATAATGCATTAGAATCAAAGTTTAATTTTGCATCCAAGGCCATTACTTTCCCGTCTCCTGTTACAACTAGCGGGTTAATTTCGGCAATGGAACAATCATTTTCGATATAGGCGTTATATAAGCCTGTCATAAACTTAACTGCTTGATTAACAAGTTCAGTTGGAATGTTGATATTGAATGCAATCCGGCGTGCCTGGAATGGTTGTAAGCCAATTGCAGGATCAATTTCTTCTTTAAAAATTTTCTCAGGAGTTTTTTCCGCAACTTCCTCAATTTCCGTTCCGCCTTCTTCAGAAGCCATAAGAACAACGCGTGAAGTAGCCCGGTCTAAAACTAAACCAACATAATATTCCTTTTTAATGTCACAGCCTTCTTCGATTAACAAACGTTTTACTTCTTTACCTTCGGGTCCGGTTTGGTGTGTAACCAATGTTTTTCCAAGAATCTCACTTGCATATGTACGAACTTCGTCAAGGTTTTTCGCCACTTTTACCCCGCCGGCTTTCCCCCGTCCGCCAGCATGGATTTGTGCTTTTACTACACAAACCTGTGTGCCTAGTTCTTTCGCCGCTTCGACTGCTTCTTCCACAGTGAATGCCACTTTTCCGTTCGGAACCATTACCCCGTAATTTCTGAGGATCTCTTTCCCTTGATACTCATGGATATTCATTTCCCATCCTCCTATCAAACTCTTCAAAAAATTGACTCCGTTTTCATTTTATATAATGACACAAACCTTGTCCACCAAAAAGCAATAAAAATTATATTCATCTTAAAAAAATTCAGAATAATTTAAGACTAAAATACTTATTTCATAGAGTTTTGTTAAGAAAAGTTTTTTTTTACAATAATAAAAAAACAGGCTAAAATTCCTGTTTTTATTTATTGATTTAGATAATCTTTGACTGGAGCGAAGCTTTTACGATGATAGGGTGTAATCCCAAATTGTTTGATTGCTTGTATATGTTCCATTGTGCCATATCCCATATTTTGCTGAAAACCATATGCTGGATAGCTTGCAGCTAGTTCCTTCATCCATTCGTCTCTTGCTACCTTTGCAACTACCGAAGCCGCTGCAATCGAAACACTTTTGGCATCTCCCTTAATAATAGATTCTGTGGGATAGGGGGTTTCGAGCTTCATTGCATCTATCAGTAGTAAATCTGGTGTTGGTTTTAAGGAAGCAATTGCTGCTTTCATGGCTTTTTTAGTGGCTTCATATATATTAATCACATCAATTTCATTCGCTTGAATCATTGCAATACCAAAAGCCAGAGCTTCCCTTTTAATAATAGCAGCGAATTCCTGCCGTTTTTTTTCTGAAATCTTTTTCGAATCATCAAGACCGGCTAAGAAAAAATCCTTTGGTAAAATGACAGCTGCAGCTACAACAGGGCCTGCAAGCGGACCCCTGCCGACTTCATCGACACCTGCAATTAATTCAAACCCTTGAGACCGCCATTTCTGTTCATAGGTATTCATATCATTGAACTTTTCTTTCAATCTTCTATCTTCTGCCATTTTCTTCTGCCACTTATGTACCAACTGCTGAACACCTTTGCGTTCATCTTGAAGGATTTGTAACAAAAATGGATCATTTTCGGTCATAATATTTTCTAATTGTCTTTTAATTTCAGCGATTGTTTCTACCTTCATTTTTTTCACCCGTAGTAATAATACATGGTCATGAACGATAATACAACACAAAAAAAGCACACAAAAATCATGGTGAATTCGTGTGCTTATATATATTAAGATATAAGTAAGTTTTTCAGTTTAACTGTGTTGCCGTTGCCAAAAATTTCTTGTTCCAATCTTCTTCCTGTTGGTGTTGCTGCAAGCCCGCCCTCAGCTGTTTCTCTTAAAGATGACGGCATCGATTGGCCGATTAAAAACATGGCATGAATGACCTCATCACAAGGGATTCTACTTGATATGCCAGCAAGTGCCATATCCGCTGCCGTAATAGCATTGGATGCACCCATCGCATTTCGTTTTACACATGGAACTTCAACTAAGCCTGCAACTGGATCGCATACCAGTCCAAGCATATTCTTTAATGTAATGGCCATTGCCTCTGAAGCCTGCTGTGGTGTGCCGCCAGCAAGCTCTACAATCGCTGCAGCAGCCATACCGCTGGCAGAACCCACTTCTGCCTGGCAGCCACCGGCAGCACCGGAAATGGAGGCATTATTGGCCACCACAAATCCAAAGGCGGCAGCCGTGAACAAAAATTCAATCATTTCAGCGCGAGTTGGGTTTAATTTTTCCTTTACTGCGAATAAGGTTCCTGGGACAACTCCCGCTGAACCCGCCGTAGGTGTTGCACAAATGACTCCCATTGCCGCATTCACTTCATTTGTTGCCACTGCCTTACTGACAGCATCTAGTAAAATCGTACCCCCTAGAGCCTTCCCACTGTTAATATATTTTTGAAGAAGTACAGCATCTCCACCGGTTAATCCTGTATGGGAATGTACTCCGTTAAGACCTCTTTCAACCGCTTGTTCCATAACCGTTAAATTCATATCCATTTTCGTAATAATTTCTTCTCTCGTTAAACCTGAAACTTCTATTTCCTGCCGGATCATAATCTCCGCAATTTTCACTTGATTACTTTCTGCAAGTTGAACAAGCTCCGCAACATTTCGAAACATATTCACACCACCTGTTGTTTGTTTATTTATTTTATTCAGCCATCCGAATAATCTGTGACACACTTGGAATATTTTGTAACTCTTCTATAATATAGTCTTCAATTTTTTGGTCAACTTCAATCACCATTAGAGCCATTTCACCTTTGTCCAACCGCGAAACTTCCATGTGACCTATGTTTATTTGATACTTTGATAAAATACTTGTTACTGCGGAAATAATGCCAAATCGGTCTTGGTGAACGACCAATATCGCAGGATGCTCCCCAGAAAGCTTGAGTGGGAAGGAATTTAATTCCGTAATTTCAATCGTTCCGCCGCCGATAGAAATCCCGACGATTTCTAGCGTGGTTTCACCATCAACTAAGTTAATTTTGACGGTGTTTGGATGGTCCGTCACAGCCTCTTCTGTTCGAAATTCCACTTCTAAACCCATTTCTTTTGCTATTTCTAACGATTTTGGCATCCGCTCATCAAACGTATCAAAATCTAAAAGACCTGCCACGATCGCAAAATCTGTTCCATGACCTTTATAAGTTTTGGCAAATGAACCGTACAATGAAATAACAGCGTTTTTTGGGAGTTTTCCAAACAAGGTTCGGGCTACTCTTCCAATCCTTGCTGCACCTGCTGTATGTGAGCTTGACGGCCCAATCATGACTGGACCGATTATATCAAATGCTGAGCGATATTTCATAGATATACCCCTTATCTAATATGCTATATTTTCACGTAAACATCTTTCCCTTTATTTTACGAGAAAGGCCTCTAAGTAACCAGAAATAAATGCTGGTAAAAGTCTAATCCTTTACCATCTTATTCAGCTATAATTGAAAACGATTACAAAACACAACTATTAAAAATAATATCAAAGATTTACTAGTTTTTAAATAACATTTTAATAGAACCCAGAAAATTAACCCGCGAAGAATTCATGTAACTGGCAAAAGCTCCCCAATTGGAGAGCTTTTTGGTTATCATTATTCTGATTTAATGAAAAAATCAGCTGGTCGTTCAAAGGTAATCCGTCCGAATTTTTCAGACCTTATTTCTCTAATGACTAATTCGGAAACCTTATCGTAGTTAACGATACCGCCTCCCATAAGGCACCCGCGAAGTTCTCCGATGTGATCAAACATTTCGACAACCTTCTCATCATCTGGGAGGGTTTCGAGCTTATACCGTTCTTTTAATCGCTCAGGATAGGCACGTTCCAAAAACCTTAACGAGTAAACGGTCAGATCCTGCAAATTTAATAATGTATCTTTAATTGCCCCTGTAATGGCCAGTTTCATGCCCACTTCTTGATCTTCGAATTTCGGCCATAAAATCCCCGGAGTATCCAGCAATTCCATCTCTTTGCCTACTTTGATCCATTGTTGTGCTTTCGTTACCCCAGGGGTATTTCCTGTTTTAGCAATATTCTTTTTAGCAAGACGGTTAATTAGTGTCGATTTACCCGCGTTTGGGATCCCGACAATCATGGCACGAATGGCCCTTGGGTTTACCCCTTTTGCTTTTAACCGATCAAACTTCTCTTTAAGAATCTCATGTGAGGCTTGGACAATATTCTTCATTCCTTCTCCAGCCTGAGAATTGATTGCAAGTGCTTTAATACCTTTATCTGCAAAATAGGAAATCCATTCCTTTGTTACGGATGGGTCAGCCATATCTGCTTTATTTAAAAGGACCAGTCTTGGTTTATGCTGGATAATTTCGTCAATCATCGGATTCCTTGATGAATATGGAATTCTCGCGTCGACTAATTCAAAAATGATATCGACTAGTTTTAATTTTTCCGTGACCTCTCTGCGAGCCTTGGCCATATGGCCAGGAAACCATTGGATCGTCAAAGGTGACACCCCCAAACTATTTCACTTTTACAATATGTGCGTCTTTTATCGGCCAGTAGACCACGTTCGTTTTACCGATTACTTTACTCATCGGTACGGTTCCAATATGCCTTGAGTCTTTGCTGAAACGGCGATTATCACCCATGACAAACAATTCACCCTTTGGCACAGTTTTTCGGCCGATCTTTTCTTCCAAGGTAAACGAACCCGTCAAAGGGCCGTCCTCAACTTGCTTCTTATATTCATCCAAATAAGGCTCTTTATATGCCTTACCATTCACATATAACGTATCATCCTTATATTCAATCGTATCCCCCGGAAGCCCAATCACACGCTTTATGTAATCCTTTTTCTCCGGAGCATGAAAGACGATGATATCAAATCGTTTCGGCTGGCCAATTTCATAACTGAATTTATTGACTATCATGCGGTCCTGGTCCTTCAATGTCGGCATCATCGATAAGCCATCCACCACAATTGGCGCAAACAGAAAATAGCGGATGACTGCTGCCAGTGCTACTGCAATCAATAGGGCTTTCGTCCATTCCCATAGTTCATTCTTCTTTTTTGTCATACTATCCCCACCAATCACTAATAAAAAGTGTTTATTTATATAGACTATTTTACATAACTTAAACCTATTTAACACGATGGGATCAAAATTTTTTTATAGACTTTAAGTGATATGTATAAAAAAAGAGCTTGCCGGGCAAGCTCTTCTCTTTTCTTATTAGCGGATCTCTTTAATTCTTGCTTTTTTACCGCGAAGGTTACGCAAGTAGTAAAGCTTAGCACGACGGACTTTACCGCGGCGAAGTACTTCAAGCTTCGCAATTTTTGGTGTGTGTACAGGGAAAGTACGCTCAACGCCTACTCCGTAAGAAATTTTACGAACTGTAAAAGTTTCGCTAATTCCACCACCACGACGCTTAATCACAACACCTTCAAATAACTGAATCCGTTCACGAGTACCCTCGACAACTTTCACGTGTACACGTACAGTGTCACCAGGACGGAAACTAGGAAGATCAGTACGAAGTTGTTCTTGTGTGATTTCTTTAATTAATTGTTGCATCGTTTTCAACTCCTTCCAACAGACGCTCATGCACATATTTGCCTTTTCCATTGCAGCGGAACATCGTTATAAGACCACAACTGAAACGTATCAGCTTAAGTCACAAGTAGTATCATACCATAATTATTGCAGGCCCGCAATATTACTATACATCTTTTTTTACTTCTTTTAGCCATTTTTCTTGCTCAGGTGTGAGTTCGATTTTAGCAAATAAATCTGGTCTTCTTAGAAGGGTACGTCTTAATGCTTCCTTATTGCGCCATTCCTCAATAAACTTATGGTTTCCTGACAATAATACATCAGGCACTTTCATCCCGCGAAAATCCGCAGGCCTAGTGTAATGCGGGTGTTCAAGCAACCCCGTACTGAATGAGTCCTTCATATGGGATTCTTGGTTACCAAGCACCTCTGGCAGGAGGCGGACAACGCTATCTACCACGACCATAGCACCAAGTTCCCCTCCCGTCAAAACATAATCACCTATTGATATTTCATCCGTCACAACATATTCCCTAATACGTTCGTCATATCCCTCATAATGACCACAAATAAAGATCAAATGTTCTTCCTTCGCCAATTCCTCTGCCTTTTTTTGATCATAGCGTTCTCCCTGCGGGCAAAGCAGTATAACACGTGGTTGTTTGCTTTCAGCCTTCTCCTTTAGAGCGGTAACAGCATCAAATATTGGCTGTGGCTTTAATACCATCCCGGCTCCACCGCCATAAGGGTAATCATCCACAGTGGAATGTTTGTTGTCAGCAAAGTCACGAAAGTTCACGACGTTATAATGGACGGCAGACTTTTCCGCGGCTTTATGCAGCATGGATTGTCCCAGAACCCCAGAAAACATTTCCGGAAATATGGTAAGGATGTCAATCTGCATCATGAAAGTAATCCTTCCATCGGTTCAATTAAGATAACCTTCTCTTTTACATCTACCTTTTTGACGACATCATGAATATAAGGGATTAACTGTTCTTTGCCACCCTTTCCTTTAACAACCCAAACATCATTGGCACCTGGTGAAAGAATTTCAGTCACCTTTCCGATCTCCTCACCCTTGACAGTAGCAACAAGGCAGCCAATAATTTCATGGTAATAAAATTCATCTTCTTCTAATGTGCCTAATTGTGTTTCAGGGACTTTTAGAATACCGTCACGAAACTTCTCAACTTCATTAATATTGGTGAATCCTTCAAAAGTAAGTAAGTTGAAATTTTTATGTGTTCGATGACTTTTTACTGTAAGCTCAATAGGCTTGCTCGAATTTGGCATAAATAAATAGAGAACATTTCCTGCCTTATAGCGTTTCTCAGGGAAATCTGTTTTTGAAATAACTCTTACTTCACCTTTTATCCCTTGGGTATTCACGATCTTACCAACATTAAACCATTTTTCCATGTTTTTTCCACCCACTATCTAATTTCCTCAATAATCCCATCTTTAATAATGATGGCAGACTGGCCAATCCTTTCATCCCAGATATCGCCTACCCTTATCTCCACTAGGACTTGAACTTCTTTTTCGGTTAATTCACTACCTAATGGTAGGATATGTAGTTGTTCGATTTGAAACTCAACAAGCTTAATTTTTTCTTTGCGCATTTGAATTTCTTTTTCAAACTGTTTTTTTAATGTTCCCGGTGAAAAGGTTTTTGTTACTTCTAACCGTTTCTGCTCAAATTGCAGCTGATCGCATTCTTTCTGAAGCTGCAGCTTTCTTGACTGATACGTATTTAATAATTGTTGTTTACTATTTTCTGTTAATATTTGCTTTACCACGACCGTTTGGATCATTTGCATACAAGACCCTCCCTTTGCATTTTGTATAGCAAAAAAGAGAGGAAATAATCCCTCCCTTTTATCTTAGATGCAAAAAGCTATTCACCAATTTCCAAAAATATTTTCTTTTGTTGTGATGATCCTGCTGCATAAACAACAGTTCTAATGGCCTTTGCAACACGCCCCTGTTTACCAATAACTTTACCCATATCTGTTTTATTAACAAAAAGATGAAAGGTTACCCGGCTGTCATCTTCTATGACGCCAATATGGACATCCTCAGGAAAATCAACAAGGGGCTTTACGATCGTTTCGATTAGTTCTTTCATCGTTCCTACGATTACTTGCCTAATTTTGCATTATGGAATTTTTCCATGATGCCTTGGTTTGAGAAAAGGTTACGAACTGTATCAGATGGTTTCGCACCGTCTTTTAACCATTTAAGAACCAATTCTTCGTTGATTTCAACTTTAGCTGGTTGTGTAACAGGATTGTATGTTCCAACGATCTCAATGTAACGTCCGTCACGAGGAGAACGAGAATCTGCTACTACAATACGATAGAAAGGAGTTTTTTTAGCTCCCATACGTTTTAAACGAATTTTAACTGCCATTTTAAATAAGCACCTCCGAATAGTTTCACACAAGATAGTATAATATCAATTCTTTTATAGTTTGTAAAGTGTTTTTTCTTTACAGTGAAAAATAACTTTGAGAAATGTCCAGCTTCAAGGCGCTTCCGCTTTTCGTCCTAAAAAGGTTTAAACGGAAATTTAAAGCCGCCTTTTTTCCCTTTTGATCCTTTAGGATTCATGCCTGTCATTTGCTTCATCATTTTCTTCATATCTTCAAATTGCTTTAATAAGCGGTTGATTTCAGTAACAGGACGCCCGCAGCCTTTAGCAATTCTCCGTTTGCGGTTCGCATTTAGAATTTCAGGATTATTCTTTTCGGCCTTTGTCATCGATTGAATAATGGCTTCAACATGAGCAATCTGTTTTTCATCAATTTGCAGATTATTCAAACCCTTGATTTTATTTGCACCCGGCATCATCTTTAGTAATTCATCAAGTGGGCCTAGATTGCGAACTTGACCGAGCTGGTCCAAAAAGTCTTCCAGCGTAAAAGTGGCTGTCCGCATTTTTTGTTCTAGTTCTTTCGCTTTTTGTTCATCGACATTTGCCTGGGCTTTTTCAATGAGTGTAAGCACATCGCCCATGCCTAATATCCTTGAGGCCATTCGTTCCGGGTGGAATGGTTCGAGTGCATCCATTTTCTCGCCTAGACCGACAAATTTAATCGGTGTTTGTGTAACAGCGCGAATCGAGAGTGCGGCCCCACCCCTTGTATCACCATCAAGTTTCGTCAAAACAACCCCGGTTAAACCCAGCTGTTCATTAAAGCTTTGAGCAACATTAACGGCATCCTGACCTGTCATTGCATCGACAACTAAGAAAATCTCGTCCGGTTTGGTGAGTTCTTTAATATCCTTTAACTCGCCCATTAAGGCTTCATCAACGTGAAGTCTTCCAGCCGTATCGATCAAGACATAGTCATGGTGGTCCTCTTTTGCTTTCGCAATTGCTTGCTGAGCAATTTCAACCGGGCTCACTTGATCTCCAAGAGAGAATACCGGCATGTCCAATTGTTTACCAAGTGTTTGAAGCTGTTTGATTGCGGCAGGACGATAGATATCGGCTGCAACAAGCAACGGACTCCGGTTATATTTTTTACGAAGCAACAGCGAAAGCTTACCGGTTGTTGTCGTTTTACCGGCACCCTGCAATCCTACCATCATAATAACAGTTGGCGGACGATTCGATGCAGCTATCTTGCTTTGCTCTCCTCCCATTAATGCAGTCAATTCCTCATTAACGATTTTAATGATCTGCTGTCCTGGAGTTAGGCTCTTCAGTACTTCTTGCCCAATGGCCCGTTCACTGACTTTTTTCACAAAATCTTTGACGACCTTGAAGTTAACGTCTGCCTCAAGTAAAGCAAGACGCACCTCACGCATCATTTCTTTTACGTCCGCTTCAGAGACCTTCCCTTTTCCGCGGATTTTTTGGATTGTATTCTGCAGTCGGTCGGCTAATCCTTCAAACGCCATGCGTGCCGCCTCCTAATCTAATTTCTCAAGCTCAGTAACCGTTTCTAACATTGCCTGCCGTGAAGGGCTCTCCTCTTTAAGCAATTCTTTCACGTGTCTTAACAGACTTGAGCGCTCTTGAAATTTCTGAAATAATAACAGCTTTTCCTCATACTCCTCAAGCATTGCTTCCGTCCGCTTTATATTATCATAAACGGCCTGACGGCTTACATCATACTCCTCGGCAATTTCACCCAATGAGTAATCATCTAAGTAATAGAGAGACATATAGCTTTGCTGCTTTGGCGTTAACAACGAATAATAAAAATCATACAGATAGTTCATTCGTGTTGTCTTTTCAAGCATCATGCGGTTTTCCCTCCTGATACCTTTGTTAAGTGAAAAGCCTTTACATTTGTAAGTTTACAAGGTTAGACAGGGTCTGTCAAGGAAATACCTTTACATCCTTATTCGGACTCTTCAATTTGGTCAGCAAATAACCCGTACACGTATTTTTCTGCGTCAAATTCCTGTAGGTCATCCATCTTTTCACCAAGTCCAACGAATTTAACAGGGATTTTCAATTCATTGCGGATGGCTAGAACAATGCCGCCTTTAGCTGTCCCATCTAGTTTTGAGAGGACAATCCCACTTACATTTGTTGCTTCTTTAAATGTCTTTGCCTGAATCAGCGCATTTTGACCCGTGGTAGCATCCAGTACGAGAATTACTTCGTGCGGAGCACCGGGAATTTCCTTTTCAATCACACGCTTTACCTTTTCAAGCTCCTTCATTAAATTTACTTTGTTTTGCAAACGCCCCGCTGTATCGCACAACAAAATATCCACTTTTCGGGATTTAGCCGCTTGGATGGCATCATACATGACCGCAGCAGGGTCGGAGCCTTCTGCCTGCTTAATCACTTCAACACCCACCCGTTCGCCCCATACCTCAAGCTGCTCAATTGCTCCAGCCCGAAAGGTGTCACCAGCTGCCATCAATACTTTTTTACCTTCACTCTTAAATTTATGTCCAAGCTTGCCAATGGTTGTTGTCTTTCCCACACCATTAACCCCAACGAACAGAATAACTGTCAGTCCTTCTTCTTGGATGTTTATTTTTGATGATTGACCTTCACCGGCATTATAGATCTCGACAAGCTTCTCTGAGATCACACTTTGAACCTCTTCAGGTTCCTGGATGTTCTTCCGTTTCACTTCCATCTTAAGTTCATCAATCAACTGCATCACCGTATCAAAACCAACATCCGCTTGAATGAGTATTTCCTCTAATTCTTCAAAAAAGTCTTCATCCACTTTGCGGTACCTGGCAACAAGATCATTTACTTTTCCGGAAAAATTGTCTCTTGTTTTTGTCAAACCTTCCTTAAACTTTTCTGTTACCGTATCCGCCTGTTTTGTAATTTTTTCTTTTAATTTTTTAAAGAAACTCATCTTTTCACTTCCTACTTTTATGATTCGACTAACTCCTTTGTATCCTCTAAGCGAACAAATACAAGCTTTGAAACGCCCGATTCCTGCATCGTGACCCCGTAAAGAACGTCCGCTTCTTCCATTGTCCCTTTTCGGTGAGTAATCACGATGAATTGAGTTTCGGCGCTATATCGTTTTAAATATTGACTGAAGCGAAAGACATTGGCTTCATCCAAGGCTGCTTCCACTTCATCAAGAATACAGAACGGAACAGGACGAACCTTTAAAATTGAAAATAATAAGGCTATAGCTGTTAAAGCACGCTCTCCACCCGATAACAACCCAAGGTTCTGCAGCTTTTTCCCAGGAGGCTGGGCGACGATTTCCACACCTGTATTTAATAAATCTTGGGGGACGGTTAAGACTAAATCCGCTCTTCCCCCACCGAACAAGGCACGGAATGTTGGCTCGAAATGTTCCCGAATTCCCTCAAAGGTTTGCTCAAACCGCTTTTTCATTTCTATATCCATTTCTTCTATGACTTGGAAAAGGGTATCTTTTGCTTCTTGGAGGTCTGTCTTTTGTTCATGTAAGAATTCATACCGTTCAGAGACACGTTCATATTCCTCAATGGCCCCAAGATTGACATTCCCAAGTTCTTCAATCGCAAGTTTGATTAGTTTGACCTTTTTCCTTGCCTCCTCAACCGGAACCATTAATGGATACTGTTCCTTAGCCCCCTCAAACGATAGAAGATATTCTTCCCTTAAGTGACTGAGGCGATTTTCAAGTTCTACATCTAAACGGTTTATTTTCACTTCCTCGTCCTTTAGGACGACAATCATTCCCTTATGGAGTCTCTTAAGCTCCTTCGCATCTAGCTCTGCATCCTCCAAGGAATCTTGCAATGATAACCGTTCCTGCCTTCTTGCAGTAATTAACTGTAAGGTAGCTTCTTTGTCCTGCTGCTTACGTTTTGCAGCCGCTTCTATCTGTTCCTCTCCTGATGAACTGCTCGTCATTTCAGATGTTAGCAAGTCAAGGTCTTCCGTATATATTGTCAGCTTCTGCTCGCTTTCTAATAAGTCTTCGTTTATCAGAACAAAGCGATCTTTCGCATTTGTAAATTGCTCGTTTTTGGAAGCAAATTCAATCTTCAATTCATTGATTTCGTTTGTGAGATTTTCTTTTGATGTTAGATTAATTGTCTTTTGTTCCGTAAGTCTAACAATTTCCGCATCAAGGTTATCAATTGTAACTTTGTACCTTTTTATTGCTTCTGATAATTCTATTTTTCTCTTTCCTAATGTTTCCTTTTCATCTGTAAATTGTCCTTTTTCGAGGTCGTAAATTGCCAAGCGTTCATTGATATTCTTCTCACTCAGTTCCGCCTCCCTGAGATCACCCTTCACCGCTTGCTCACGGAGTCTCAATTGCTCACCGGTCTGACGAATCTTATCAAGTTGAACTTCTGACCTTTGGCAATCTTCTTTTAATGCCTTAACGATTCGCTCTAGGTCAGTCGTTTTTCCTTCCATCACTACGAGCTTTTCTTTTAATTTCTCAAGCTCTCCTTTTCTAGTTAACAAGGAAGATGATTTTTGTTTTGTGGCACCACCTGTCATCGATCCGCCAGGATTAACGATATCACCATCCACTGTTACCAGCCTTGAACGGTACTGAAGGATTTTCGCTATCTCATTAGCACCTTTGAGGTCTTTCGCAATGACAACGTTACCAAGAAGGTTACTTATCACCTCTGCATACTTTTGGTCAAATGTAACAAGTTTAACCGCTGGTCCGATTAAGGATGGATGATTTTGAATAGCTGACAGCTGTGCCGGAGATAAGGGTCTTCCTTTTATAACACTTAGCGGTAAAAAAGTGGCCCTTCCAAATGCATGCTGTTTTAAATATTGAATCGCTGTTCTTGCATTTTGCTCAGTGTCGACAACAATATGCTGAAGTGCACCGCCAAAGGCGGTTTCAAGTGCAGTTTCGTATTCTTTCGGTACTGTTACCAGCTCAGCAACGGCCCCCTCAATTCCCTTTAGCTTATTCTCGCGGGCCTTAAGCACTTCTTTAACCCCTTGGAAAAAGCCTGCATAGTCTTCTTCCATCTCCTCAAGCAATTCTTTTCTGGACTTTGCTTGCTGAAGTAGCTGATATGCTTGATACAACGTTTTTTCTTGCTTTTGGTAATTGTTTTTTACCGATTCAAGCTTCCGTTGCTGTTCATGAAAGGACTCCACCTGTTTAGCTATATCCGTTTGAATACCATCTAAGCCGGCCAGAATTTCTCTTTTTTTCCCTAAGGCAATCTGACGCTCCTGAAGATATTTATCATTCTCCGCATCAAGACGTGAGCTCTTTCTATCCTGCTGCTCCAATTGCTGGTCAATGTATTTTATTTCATTTTTAGCACTGGCTTGATCGTTCAACAACTCGATATATTCACTTTTTAAGCTTTCAATTTTTTCTTCAATATTTTCAGTAAATAATTGCAGGTTCTCTTGTTTATTTTTTAACTCCACCTGTAATTTTTTTACTTGTTCACCCAGCAATGTATACGTTTCAGATTGTAGATCGCGATTCTTCCTTAAATGGCTGATTCGCTCTGTATATTCTGCAATATTCACTTTTAATTGCTCTTTATTCTGGGCCGCATTTTTCTTACGTTCCTTTAAAACCTCTTTCCGCCCTTCCAGCTTTTCCAGATCCTCACTTGCATGAAGAAGAACGTTTTGCAGGTCGGTTATCGATTCATCTAATGCTGATATCTTATCCCTTGTTTCTACAATTTTTGCTTCTTTTACTTGAAGTCCAGAGGATAGCTTCAGCTCTTCCTGTTGATGTTCCTCTAATAGTTTTGACAGATTTTCCCACGTACGATGCAGATCCTCAATTTCAAAAACTGTGAGAGCAACCTCAATTTTTTCAAGTTCTTCTTTTTTCTCTAAAAAGTCTTTTGCGATTGATGCCTGAATTTTAAGTGGTTCTACTTGGCTTTCAAGTTCGTGTAAAATATCATTCACCCGGTTTAAATTATCCTGGGTTTCAAATAATTTCACCTCTGCTTTTTTCTTGCGGTTTTTGTATTTTAATACACCTGCGGCCTCTTCAAAAATGGTCCGTCGGTCTTCTGCCTTACTGTTTAATATTTCTTCGACTTTTCCTTGGCTAATGATCGAAAATGCTTCTCTGCCAAGACCAGAATCCATAAATAAATCAATGATATCCTTTAGCCGACAAGGCTGTTTGTTGATATAAAATTCACTCTCACCCGAGCGTGAAACTCTTCTTGTCACACTAACTTCATGAAAGTCCAACCCTAACCCTTGGTTAGTATTGTCCAATGTTAGTGTTACTTCAGCATAATTAAGGGCCTTTCTGGAATCGCTTCCGGCAAAAATGATATCTTCCATTTTGCTGCCTCTAAGAGACTTGGCAGATTGTTCACCCAAAACCCAGCGGATGGCATCCGTGATATTGCTTTTTCCACTGCCATTTGGCCCCACTACCGCCGTTACTCCCGGAACAAAATCAACTTCAATCCGTTCAGCGAAAGATTTAAAGCCAATAATGTCCAACCTTTTTAAAAACATTAAATTATCCTCCCTATGCTGCACGGGGATTTCTCCTGCAAACATTTGTCATTTCTAGGTTGTCTTTGCTTTTAATACGCCAAGTGCCATCTGGGCAGCATGCTGTTCGGCTTCTTTCTTGGACTTTCCTGTCCCAATCCCTAATTCTTCACCATTTAAGGATACTCTTGATACAAATTCCTTATTGTGGGCTGGGCCTTTTTCCTGAAGCACGCGATATTCAATCAAGCCGGTTCCATCCCGTTGAATGAGTTCCTGTAATTGGCTTTTAAAATCCATCACATGAGAAAAAGCACCAGCATTTATTTTAGGAAAGACAACCTTTTCGAGGAATCCAATTACTTTTTCAATCCCCTGGTCCAAATATAGAGCCCCAATGAATGCTTCAAAAACGTCTGCAAGTAAGGCAGGACGCTCACGTCCCCCTGTCATTTCTTCGCCTTTACCGAGCAAAATAAGTTTCCCAAATTCGAGTTCATTTGCAAAGCCTACTAGTGACGGTTCACAAACAATGGCAGCACGTAATTTCGTCAATTCGCCTTCCGTCATCATAGGGTATTTTTTGAAGAGGAATTGAGAAACCGTAAGTTCAAGAACTGCATCTCCTAAAAATTCAAGTCTTTCATTATCTTCGAAAGGCTTTCTGCGATGCTCATTCACATAAGATGAATGAGTAAAAGCTTGTTTTAATAATTTTTCGTTATCAATCTTGAATCCGATTGATTCCTGAAAATCTTTAAAAAGATTTTCCTTTGCGCGATTATTTAACTCTTTTTCCTTATTGTTCTTGCGCATAAAGTCTCCACCTTGCATGTAATTTACCAACTTCCGAACCATTGTTTAAATACGTTTCTTTAAATACGCAAAGAAACTTGGCAGGACCTAAAAAGCTGCCAAGTTCTATTTTACAGAATAAAGCTCCGTTTGAAAACGGAGCTTTACGAATTATTCAAACGAGATTACTTACTGCTATTTATGTAATTAACAGCATCACCAACAGTGTTGATTTTTTCAGCATCATCGTCAGAAATTTCCATATCGAACTCATCTTCTAATTCCATAACTAGTTCTACTACGTCAAGGGAATCAGCGCCAAGATCATCTTTAAATGAAGCTTCAAGCTTAACTTGAGATTCATCAACGCCTAAGCGATCAACGATGATTTTTGTAACACGTTCTAATACCTCTGCCATGCCTGCTCACCTCCCCTCAAGCTATTATAGAGTATTTCAAAAAAATAATATACCATGAATATAATATAATTTCATTGAACTTTGAACAGTGTCTAGCTTCAGCGCCAAGGCGCTTTCGCATTTCAATTTACATGACCATTCCACCATCAATGTGAAGTGTCTGCCCCGTGATATAGGATGCATCATCGGAAGCAAGAAATGCTGTCATTTTTGCAATATCTTTAGGTTCCCCTAATCTTGCTAAAGGAATCTGTTTTAACATTTCTGCTTTTACGTCTTCAGGTAATTTATCAGTCATATCGGTCGTTATAAAGCCTGGAGCTATAGCATTCACGGTAATATTTCTTGATGCTAACTCTTTAGCCGTGGTTTTGGTTAAACCAATAACACCAGCCTTTGCAGCCACATAATTCGCTTGCCCCGGGTTGCCACTTACCCCAACAATGGAGGCTATATTAATGATCCGGCCCACGCGCTGCTTCATCATTTGCCTAGTGACGGCTTTTGTACAAAGGAAAACCCCTTTTAGGTTAATGTTGAGAACATCATCCCATTCTTGTTCCTTCATTCTCATTAACAAATTATCCCTTGTGATGCCGGCGTTATTCACAAGGATATCAAGCTTACCAAATTGTTCAATCACAGCCTTTACCATTTCTGTGACTTCTTCGGTATTTCCTACATTACATTTTACTGTAAATGCTTCCCTGCCAAGCGCTTTTATTTCATCCACTACTTCATTTGCGCTTGCTTCACTGCCTGAGAAATTAACAGCCACATTTGCACCCTGTCTTGCAAGTTCAAGGGCAATTTCTCTGCCAATTCCCCGTGAAGCACCTGTTACCAAAACTGCTTTCCCTATTAAATTCATAGGTTACCCTCCTTTAATGCTTCAATGACTGTCTGAGCACTTTCCTCGTCCGAAACCGCAAACGTTTTAACTGTCTTATTAATCTTTTTAATCAAGCCCGATAGAACTTTACCAGGGCCAATTTCAATGAATGTATCGACCCCGAGGTCAACCATTTTTACAACCGAGTCCTCCCATAATACTGGGGAGTAAAGTTGTTCAATTAATTTGTCCTTAATTTCTGCAGCAACGTTTACAGGTTCAGCTGTTACATTCACCACAACTGGAATGGTGCCATCTTTCATTTCAATCCCATCTAAAACTGCGAGTAATTCATTTGCAGCTGGTTTCATTAATGTTGAATGAAAAGGGCCGCTGACATCTAATGGCAATACTCTTTTTGCCCCGGCCTCTTTCGCTTTCACACTTGCATGTTCTACTCCTTTTCGAGATCCGGAGATGACAATTTGTCCTGGACAATTTAAATTGGCTAACGAGACAGGAAAACCAGATTCGCTGACTTCTTTAGCAACAGCCGCAAGGGCATCGCGGTCTAAACCTAACACAGCTGCCATGGAGCCTTCCCCATTTGGGACGGCATTTTCCATAAACTCTCCGCGTTTTCTAACAGCATACACACCATCTTCAAACGATAATACACCTGCCGCTACAAGTGCTGAATATTCTCCAAGGCTATGCCCGGCAACAAAATCAGCTTTCACACCGGATTTGCCAAAGTAATCAAATATGGCCAAACTTGTTGTTAACAATGCTGGCTGGGTATTATATGTAATGGTCAACTCTTCCTTTGGACCTTCAAAAATCAACTTGCTTAACGGCACATTTAACTTTTTGTCTGCTTTTGAAAAGTATTCCATTACTTCAGGGTGTTTTTCTGCCAATTCCTTACCCATTCCAACTGTCTGTGACCCTTGCCCCGGAAACACAAATGCGATCTTTCCCATACATACTGCACCCCTTTTACTTTTCTATTTTAACAGTATGAGATTCCTCAACTGCTTGTTTCATTAAATCCTCAACATTGTGACTTACCATTTCCCGTGTTTGCCTGATGGCACTAAAGATGGCTTGTGCATCCGAAGACCCATGAGCCTTTATGACTGGCGCTTTTAACCCAAAAAGAGCTGCACCGCCATATTCTGAGTAGTCCATCGTGTTTTTCAATGTCATTAGATTTGGCTTTAGGACTGCCGCAGCTAATTTACTTGTAAAACTACTCATTAAAGCAGTTTTTAACATTTTAAACATCGAAAGTGCCGTGCCTTCAATTGTTTTTAACACCATATTCCCCGTGAACCCATCGGTTACGACAACATCAGCAACACCTTCAAGTAAATCCCTTGCTTCTACATTGCCAATAAAATTCAAATCGGCTATTTTTAAAAGTTCAAAGGTGTTTTTCGTCAATTCGTTCCCTTTCTTTTCTTCCGTCCCAATGTTTAAAAGGCCTACTCTTGGTCTTTCAATCCCTCTTACCTTTTCGCTGTAAATGGAACCCATTATCGCGTTTTGCAGAAGATGTTCTGGCTTTGCATCGGCATTTGCGCCTACATCCAGAAGGAGAAAACCTTCACCGCCAATGGTTGGCAGCGTTGGTGCTAATGCAGGCCGATCAATTCCTTTAATTCTTCCAACCACAAATAGTCCAGCTGCCATTAATGCACCCGTATTCCCAGCAGAGATACAGGCATCAGCAGCTCCGTCGGCTACTTGCTGTGCAGCTAACACCATGGAAGCCGTTTTTTTGCGGCGAACAGCTTTTACAGGCTCATCTGTACCGAGAATCATCTCTGTTGTATGTAAAACTGTAATTTTCTCGTGACTTGTTAGCGTTTCATTAATTTTATTTTCGTCTCCAACAAGTGTAATATATATATCAGAAAAAGCTTGAACAGCTTTCATTGCGCCCAATACGATTTCCTTGGGGGCATTGTCTCCGCCCATTGCATCAATTGCTAGTTTCATTCATCTCATCCTTTAGCGATTTTTCGAATGGTACATTTCCAATTCTCCGGTAAAAACTAGTTCATTATTTACGTAACTTTGCACTTCGACAAACGTCCTTCCGGCATAATCATCGATTTTTGTTACTCTAGCTTTCGCTATAACCCGTTCATTCAACTTGACTGAACGAATGAATTGGATATTTGCTTTTGCTGTTAGTGCCAGTTCATCATTTATTATAGCTACTGCAAGGGAATTTGCTTGAGCAAATACATGATGTCCCCTGGCAATTTTATTACGCTTAAAGACATGTTCTTCCTTTACATCAAAAATGGAAATCGCACTTTGGTCTAATTCTATATCAATGATTTCTCCAATAACTTCTTCAAGTGGTAACGAGCGAACTTCGTCTTCAAAACGTTTCTCCGCAACAGTTTTGATTCGTTCGCGGAGCTCAGGAATCGATAATTCCAAACGATCAAGACGAATGGTTTGGACACTCACTTGAAATTTTTCCGCTAGGTCCTCATCTGTTATAAAGGGATTATCCTTAATGGTAGTGGTTAATAAGTGTTGACGTTCCTTTTTACTTCTTCTCATGATTTTTCACACCGTCCGAGATCTTATGACTAGGTACTAAGAGTAGTATAAAATTTAAAAAAGCAGATTGCAAGATAAATTTCGACATCTGCCATCTGCCTTTCCTGCTTGGTATCTTTTAAATAATTATTTTTAGTAGTTTAATCCAGCTTTTCCCCTTCTAAAACACCAGATATTTCTAGACTCTTTCTTAAATGTACGTATTCTGGTGCCGTCCAAAAGGTCTCTGACTGAATCAATTTAGCAGCGTCATTCCTTGCTGTTTCAAGTGCACGGTAGTCATGAACCATGTCAGCTACTTTAAATTCCGGAACACCACTTTGTTTTTTCCCAAAAAAGTCTCCCGGTCCCCTTAGTTCCAGATCCTTTTCACTTAAAACAAAGCCATCATTTGTTTCCGTCATGATCCTCATTCGCTCCTGGCCTACTTCTGATTTTGGACTTGCCAGTAAAATGCAATACGATTGTTCGCTTCCACGGCCCACCCGTCCACGCAGCTGGTGAAGCTGGGATAGTCCGAATCTTTCAGCATCATAAATCACCATCATGGTGGCATTTGGTACATTCACCCCTACTTCTACAACAGTAGTGGAAACAAGTACTTGTACTTCATTGGTACTAAATGCCTTCATGACTGTCTCTTTTTCCTCTGATGTTAAGCGGCCATGCATGAGTCCCACTTGATAGCGATTTTGAAAATACTGGCTTAACGTTGTATGTACATCAATAGCATTTTGCACTTCAAGTTTCTCGGACTCCTCAATTAACGGGCAAATGACATAGGCCTGATGCCCCTTTATTAATTCTTTTTCAACAAAAGCAAGAACACGCTCCAGCATTTCCGGTTTTGCCCAGTATGTCTCAATCGACTTTCTGCCGGCCGGCATCTCATCGATGATGGAGACATCCATTTCGCCAAAAACGGTAATCGCCAGTGTCCTAGGAATCGGTGTCGCGGTCATAAACAAGACATCGGGATTTTCTCCCTTTTCCCGCAAGACCCTTCGTTGTTCCACACCAAAGCGATGCTGTTCATCGGTAATGACAAAGCCAAGTTTTTTAAAGGTAACTTCGTCCTGAATTAGGGCATGTGTCCCGATTAAAATATCAACCTTTCCATCTGCTAAGTCTTGAAGGATTTCTCGTCTCCGTTTCCCTTTTACGGAACTTGTTAAAAGCTCACATCTTATATTAAAGGGGTCTAATAATCCTTTTAATGATTCTGCATGCTGTTCAGCCAAGATTTCAGTGGGAACCATTAGAGCCCCTTGGTATCCTGCTGTCACAGACCCATACAGACCTACTGCCGCAACAACTGTTTTCCCTGAACCTACATCACCTTGCAAAAGCCGGTTCATGCGATAGGGGGATTTTAGTTCAGCTAACACTTCATTTACAACCCTTTTTTGAGCATTTGTTAACGGGAAGGGTAAACTGTCGATAAACTCCAATATTTTAGGCAAATCGTATTTCTGCATGAGGCCGGGAGAGTGCTCTCGTTCAAATTTCCGTAATGCCTGCATCTTTAATTGAAACAGGAGGAATTCCTCATAGACAAAACGTCGCCTTGCCTGTTTCACATCCTCCGGGCTGCTTGGAAAATGCATGATTTTAATGGCTTCATATCGGTTTAAAAGCCGGTAGCTATGTATTAAAGGTACTGGAAGCGTCTCCTCAATGAATTGACCATACTGACTAAAGGCAAGATGAATAAATTTCCTCATTCCCTTAGTCGTTATTTTTCCCTTTAACGAGTATACTGGTTCAAAATCTTTTATCTTGGCATTCGTACCCGCATGCACTTCATTCGCTGTAATCGTCCCGCGATGGGCATCCCATTTGCCTGTTACCGTGATTGTTTCATTAATATTTAGTTTATTTTTCAAATATGGCTGGTTAAAGAAAACCACTTTTATTAAGTGGGACCCTACAAAAAGCCGAAACATCAGCTTCGATTTCTTTCTTCCATAATAGGTAAGAGAAGGCTCACTATGAACCTTCCCCTCTACCGTCACTTTTTCATCATGCTTTACTTCCGTTAAATCCTTTAGTGAATAGTCTTCATAACGGTAAGGGAAATATTCCAATAAATCCTGAACCGTAAAGATATTCATTTCTGCAAGGGCTTCAGCCGTTTCTTCCCCAATTCCCTTTAATGCTGTAACTGATTGGTTTAGATGATCGAACACACGTCTCTCTCCCTTTGCAAAATAATTAATCTATATTAGTCATTCGATATGAAAAAATAAAAAAGAAGGGTTTGACTAGGAAAGTCCCCCTTCTATTTTAGCCGTTCCTTATTCAATTGAAAAGATAAATGAATATAATGGCTGTCCGCCATTATGAACTTCAATTTCCACATCTTCATAATTTTCTTCCACAAATTGTGTAAGACTCTGTACCTCTTCATCTGTCACATCTTCACCAAAGATGATGGTTAAGATTTCGGAATCGTCATCAAGCATTTTTGTTAAAAGGTCTTCTGCCGCTTTCCCTTTATCTTTGTTCTTCACCACGATTTTACCCTCAGAAATGCCCATGAAATCATCTTTTTCAATTTCTAAGCCATCGATTGAGGTATCACGGACAGCAAAGGTAATTTGGCCCGTTTTCACATGCTGTAATGCATCCTTCATTGCCACTTCATTTACATCCACATCCGCCGAAGGATTGAATGCAAGCAGTGCTGATAGACCCTGTGGGACCGTTTTAGACGGGATGACATAAATATCTTCATCTGCCACATCTTTAGCCTGTTCTGCGGCCATAATAATATTTTTATTATTTGGTAAGATAAATACCTTTTTGGCATGGACTTCCTTTACGGCCTTCACTATGTCTTCCGTGCTTGGATTCATCGTTTGACCGCCTTCAATGACAGCATGGGCTCCAATGCTCTTAAATAACTCCGCAATACCTGAACCCATGGATACCGTGACAATTCCATATTCCTGCAGTTCTTTTCGTGGTTCAGGACGTACAGTGCCTGAAGCAGTATGCGTTTCACCCACAATATTTGTATGCTGCTGGCGCATGTTTTCAATCTTCATATTAATTAAGTTACCATAACGCTGACCGTATGATAATACTTCACCCGGCTGCTCGGAATGAATATGAACCTTGACCACATCTTCATCGGCAATAACCAATAAAGAATCACCTAAATTACTTAAATCATTCCGGAAATCCCCTTCATTGAATGGGTGTATAGCTGTTTTTTCCGCCTCAAACCGAACCATAAATTCTGTACAATATCCAAATACAATATCCGCAGTATTAATATGACCTTGAACACTTTTGTGGTGTTCGGCATTCACCATTTCTGACATAGTTGGAAGCAGGTCCGATGATTCCGGGAGCTCCTCACCCCTAAGGACGGCAAGAAAGCCCTCATAAACGAACACAAGTCCTTGCCCGCCGCTATCAACAACGCCGACTTCCTTTAAAACAGGAAGCAAGTCGGGTGTCCGCTTGAGCGATGCTTTCGCTTCTTTTACTACTTCTTCCATTATGACGATTATATCATCTGAATTTTGGGCAGCTTGAACACCTTTCTTAGCAGAATCCTTGGCAACTGTTAAGATGGTTCCTTCGACAGGCTTCATAACAGCTTTATAGGCAGTTTCTACTCCTGCTTCCAAGGCTCCGGCAAAATCCTTCCCGGTAATTTTCGCCTTAGCTTCGACTGCCTTTGAAAAACCTCGGAATAACTGGGAAAGAATAACCCCCGAATTTCCTCGTGCTCCCATAAGTAAGCCTTTAGACAGGGCTATCCCTACTTTACCAATATGTTCCTGAACGTTATTCTTTACTTCCTTCGCCCCGGAGGTCATTGATAAATTCATATTTGTTCCAGTATCTCCGTCGGGCACAGGAAAAACGTTTAACGCATCAACCATTTTTGCATTTGCCGTCAAATGATTGGCACCTTGAATGATCATTTCTGCAAAACGTTTTCCATCTAATGCTGTAATTGACACAAACTTTCCTCCTCACTACGGGTTCGTCACACGAACTCCCTGAACGTAAATATTAACCGAGTCAACGGCAAGTCCAACTGTCTTATCTAGGGTGTATTTAACCTTTGATTGCACGTTGTGGGCAATTTCGGAAATTTTCGTTCCATAGCTGACAATAATGTACATATCGATATGTAATGCCTCATTTTCCTGGCGCACGATCACGCCTCGAGTAAAGTTTTCTTTTCTTAGTATCTCTGTAATCCCATCTTTGATTTGATTCTTAGAGGCCATTCCGACGATTCCATAACATTCGATTGCTGCACCACCAGCAATCGTTGCAATTACTTCGTTTGAAATATCAATTTGTCCGTACTGTGTTTTTAATTCAATGGACATGAAACGTTCCCCCTCCTGAAAAATTGCTCCTTGACTACAGTCATTTTACTATAGTCAACCCAATTTTAAAAGTCATACCTTAATTTTTTCGACTTCGAGAAATGTCCAGCTCCAGCACCTAGCCCTTCGAGGTCACAAGCCAATCCATCCAAAAGGTTAAAAAGCAACCTTTCGGCCGGCTCGTCTTGTGCTTGTCAGGGCTGACCAAGGCGCTTGCGCTTTTCTTGCTTGTCAAGGCTTTTTTCTTGAAAGGTTTAGATACAAGTATTGCATTCAGATACGTTGTATGATAAATTATTAAAGTATCTCAAGTCTAGAAAATTTGCAAAAACAATTTTCTATATTCAGATGAAGCAGCTTAAAAGAGAGCTTTATACAGCTTTTGGTAGTTAAGGAGGGAAATCATTATGCCACGTAAATGTGTAGTAACTGGAAAGAAAACAACAACTGGTAACGCACGTTCTCACGCTATGAACGCTAATAAGCGTACATGGGGTGCTAACCTACAAAAAGTACGTATTCTTGTTGACGGAAAGCCTAAGCGTGTTTGGGTTTCTGCAAGAGCGTTAAGATCCGGTAAAGTTGAGCGCGTATAATTAGAAAAGCATAAGCGCCAAAACCTGAGCTGCTTGTGCTAGACAATAAGAATGGGCATCCTTTTTAAGGGTGTCTTTTCTTTTTCATATTCTCCAAATAAAAAGCACCCATTTGTGAATGGGTGCAAGCCTTTGACTATTCTCTATTCGTTTTTCTTAAATGCACCAATCATCGCTCGGACAAGTCCGCCTAAAAATCTTGGCAGTTTAATTGTATAAAATTTCATAACTGTCCCTCCTCACAAATCTCCCCTGCTTATTCAAATTACTTTACATTTTATTCGAACTGACGAAATCAGTACCTAAAAGTCATGCCTATTAATCGTGACTTCTTATCACTATTAATATGCCTTCGGAAAATGAAAAAGTACCATATTCACTAATAAGTTCATTACTAATACATAGTGTCGATCCAAGTGAAATATGCTGATTTTTAAGGGGGAATTTAAACCCCGTTAGTGTAATGCCGCTGACATCAAGGGTTAAAGGTACAAATGAAATATATTTTTTTGATTTTATTTTTTCAATGGAATAACTGCCTGGTTCCTTCAAAAAGACAACATTATTCCGATCAATTAAATAGACATTAGTCGGATGCTTTCCTTTAAGCGGAACGAGCAAAAGGTGTACATTTGCCAATAAATGATCGAGTCTGCCGCCGGTAGCTCCAAATAGGCGGAGGATGCTCGGTTTCTGCTCCAATGCCCAATTTAGCGCAAGCTCCATATCCGTTTCGTTTTTTTCCGGATTATAGCGCTTCATCTCTGCCACTTGTCCTTCAATGAACCTCAATTCTTCTTTTGAAACGGAATCAAAATCGCCAAATGCAATCTCTGGTTTGATACTTCTCTTTAACAATTGAAAGACACCTCGGTCAACACCGACCCAGATAGCGTTATCCTCCATATAATCAGTCAAATCAGGCAGTAGCTCTTCAGGCCCTCCGGCAAGTATATTTATTATCATCGGACATACTCCTTTTTGATAAAGAAAAAGCCAGCTATCATAGCCGGCTTTATCCTCTAATTAGTGAAATGGCTGTTTCATAATCCGGTTGATTATAAATAGCTGAGCCTGCAACGAGGACATTTGCACCCGCTTCAATGCATTGTTTCGCCGTTTCCGGATTTACACCACCATCTATTTCAATCTCAATAACAAGTCCTTTTTGATCCGCCATATCTTTTACTTTTCTTATTTTCGGCAGGACTTCAGGAATAAACGTTTGGCCGCCAAAACCAGGATTGACTGACATCAGCAGCACCATGTCAATATCACCGATTACATGTTGGATGGTTTCCACCGGCGTAGCTGGATTTAAAACTACACCCGCCTTAATCCCATAGGATTTGATATTTTGGATGGTTCGGTGGAGGTGCCGGCATGCTTCCACATGGACAGTGATGTAGTCTGCACCAGCCTTTGTAAATGCCTCGATATATTGATCTGGGTTTTCAATCATTAAGTGCACGTCTAATGGCAACTTCGTAAGCGGACGAATTGCGTCGACAATAAGCGGACCAATCGTGATATTCGGTACAAAATGACCATCCATGACATCAATATGAATGTAGTCAGCCCCCGCTTTTTCAACAGCTATAATTTCTTCTCCCAATTTTGAAAAATCGGCTGAAAGAATGGAAGGTGCTATTTTCACCATTGTTAATACCTCGGCTTTCTATCTTTTATTTCCTGCAGGAAATCTACATAATGTTCATACCGGTAAGTGGGGATTTCACCTGATTCCACTCCTGACTTTACAGCACATTTTGGTTCAGTCACATGTAAGCAGCCACGAAATTTACAATTTTCACTAGCTTTTTGTAATTCGGGAAAACAATACGTCAAATCCTCCGCTTCGATGCTTGTAAACTCTAGCGAGCTAAATCCAGGTGTATCCGCAATCAGTCCATTTCCAATCTTAATAAGCTCCACGTGTCTTGTCGTATGCTTACCCCTGCCAAGATGAGAGGAAATATCATTTGTTTTAAGTTCAAGGTCTGGTCTTAATACATTTAATAAAGAAGATTTTCCTACTCCTGACTGGCCGGCAAAGACCGAGATTTTATTTTCTATATGTGGATTTAACAATTCAATTCCTGATTCGGTTTCTGAAGAGGTCAGAATGACCTCGTAACCTGCACTTTTATATTGCTTTGCGTATGCTGAAATCTGCTCTTTTTGATCATGATTCGTAAGATCCATCTTAGTAATACAGATTAGTGGTTCAATATGATTGAATTCAACCAATACAAGAAAACGATCCAATAAAACTGTGCTGAAGTCTGGCTCTACAGCTGAAAAAACGAGAATAGCCTGATCCACATTTGCAATCGGTGGTCGAATTAGCTCATTTTTTCGTTCTTTTACTTCTAAAATATATCCTTCCAGATCATTTTCGGCTTGAAAAACAACTTCGTCACCTACAAGTGGCGTGATTTTGTTCTTTCTGAAAACGCCTCTTCCCCGACATTGGATTAGGTTCTCATCTTGAAGAACATAATAAAAACCGCTTAATGCTTTGACAATTTTTCCTTCAGGCATAGCCACACTCCTTGCCTTTCGGTTTATTTTCTTTATTCTGCATCGGCATAATTAATGACCTCTTCGGCTATAACCTCGGTCCCCACCATAACTCGATAACCGGCCTTTTTTCCGTACGGAATCAGAAGGTCAATTTTTTTAACTGTATTTTCATAAATCGGAAATGTTTCGGCTGGTCCTGTCATACTATGATTCATATCCTCAATATAGATGACCACTTCTTGTTTCTGACCAGGTTCACCTGTCAACGGTGGTTTATAAGGAATTGTTACATCCCTGGTGACTTTTTTAGGTGGTTCTTGACCTTTTGAAATAACAACAGTCACCTTGTCCCCCTTGACCAATTCCGTTCCCTGAGCAGGCGCTTGCGAAATAATCATATTGGCAGGGATCTTTTCATCGAATTTCTCTTCTGTAACCACTAAAGTCAGTCCGACTAAAGAGGCATAATCTTGTGCACCTTTTAAACTGTATTGTGATAAATCCTTTAAGACAATTTTTTCAGGTCCTATGCTGACCTCAAACTCTAATACGGTCTCTTCAGGGACCACTTTTTCCCCAGCTATTGGTGTTTGGCTGAGAATCGTCCCCGGCTCACTTTCATCATTCTTCTCTATTTTTTTTATATCTTTAAAATTCTGATTATCAAGCAGACGAATTACGTCCTCATATTGCCGGCCTACATAATCAGATAGTTCATATTTTTCCTTACCTGAACTGACGTACAAGGTAATTTTTGCATTTTCTTTTACCGTACTGCCAATTTCAGGAATTGTTTTAATCACTTTTCCCGCTTTCATATTTTCATCGGTAATTTCAACTTGTTTACCAGGAGTCAATCCTTTTAGCTTAAGCTTGGAAATAGCATCGTCCACATTCATGCCACTTATATCCGGTATTTTAACTTCCTTTGCAGATAACAATCCAGGTAAAAATAGAAAAGATAACGTTCCCAGAATGACAAGAATGAAGAAGATAGATAGTAGGACCATTGGCCACTTTTTTCTCTTTTTATTATTTTTATTGCCTTTATTTTTTTTATTTCCTTTTTTTTCATCGTCTTCCTGATTAGTCGCGGGTTTTTCAGTGCTATGGACTAATGTTTCATCTAAATTTTTTAATGGATGGTGATCGGTTATTACCGGAATTGCCTTTGTCGCTTCATTATCAATAGGAATGGCAAACTTGGGTTCGTCCATCCTTTCTAAATCAAGTGCTGTTCGTAGATCCTCTTCCATTTCTTCTACACTGTTATAGCGATGGAATGGATCTTTTGCGGTTGCCTTTAAGACAATATTCTCAACACTTTGAGGTATGTTCTGATTCCATCTTCTTACAGATGGGGTTTCTGATTGAAGATGCTTTAAGGCAATCGACACGGCCGACTCACCGGAAAATGGAAGCCTGCCCGTTAATAACTCGAACATCACTATCCCCAATGAATAAATATCAGACTTTCTGTTTGCCATCCCGCCCCTTGCTTGTTCAGGTGATAAATAGTGAACAGAACCCAGGACGGAATTGGTTTGCGTGATGCTCGTCGCACTTAGCGCCATGGCAATACCAAAATCCGTGACTTTTACTTTACCGTCGTGATCAACCAAAATATTATGTGGTTTAATATCACGATGGATTATATGGTTCTGATGGGCATGAGAAATAGCTGATGTTAACTGTCTCATGATTCCAATAGTATCTTCCACTCGGAGAGGAGAATTTTGCTGTATGTATTGTTTAAGGGTCTGACCATCAACAAATTCCATTACAATATAATATAGATCATTTTCTTCGCCTACATCATATATATTAACAATATTTGGATGAGCAAGACTTGTCGCCGATTGTGCTTCACGGCGGAATCTGCGGATGAACTCATCATCGTTTGCAAAATCAAGACGAAGCATTTTTACTGCAACATCGCGGTCAAGAATCATATCATGGGCTAAGTAGACATTTGCCATGCCGCCTCCGCCAATCATTTCCAATATTTTATAGCGACCGCTAATTCTTTTCCCAATTAACATTTATCTTCACCCTCTTTCACTATCATCATCAAACTCTAGTATGATAAGGGTGATGTTGTCTTCTCCACCATTTTCATTTGCTCCGTTAATTAGTGATAAAGCCTTTTGCTCCAGACTGTCTTCAGATTGAAGAATAGAAATCATTTGTTCTTCTTTTACCTTATTCGACAATCCATCAGAACATAGTAGAAGGATATCTCCTTCCTCAAAAATGATTGTTTTTGTATCAATTTTTACATCTTGTTCGGTACCAATGGCCCGTAAAATTACATTTTTCCGTGGGTGATGCTCAGCATCTTCTTTGGTGATTTGTCCTGTACGTACTAATTCATTTACAAGTGTATGGTCCTCAGTCAACTGCTGGAACCCACTATCATTGAAAATATAACAACGGCTGTCACCGACATGGGCAATGGTAGCAAAGTGATTGGTTGCAATTACTGCTTCAATTGTTGTCCCCATCCCATCACATTCTACATTGTTATTTGCATGGTCAAATACCAATTGATTCACTTCAAAAATTTGTGTTCTAAGCCATTTTTCAGCATCATCTGCAGTTATAATACCTTCTGTTTGCTCCCAAGACTCTTGCAAGTGAGTAACGCTCATTTTACTTGCCACGTCACCGGCTCGGTGACCGCCCATACCATCTGCTACGATAGCAAGGCGATAACCATCCTTATTGACAAACGTCCCACCACTGTCCTCATTATTTTGACGAACTCTTCCTTGATCCGTTTTAAAAACAGCCTTCACACTCATTACCTCGTCTCCTCTTTTCGCTCCTTCGCACGAAGTTGTCCACATGCTGCATCAATATCATGACCGTGCTCGCGGCGAATCGTCACATTTACACCACGTTTTTTTAATGTTTTTTCGAATGCAAATATTTTATCCTTTGGTGTACGTACATAATCTCTTTCAGGAACATAGTTTACCGGAATTAGATTTACATGACATTTAATTCCTTTTAAAAGATCTGCTAATTCTTCCGCGTGGTCGGTAGAATCATTTACACCGCCAAATAGACCGTATTCAAAGCTAATTCTTCGACCTGTCTTATCGATATAATATCGTACTGCCTTCATTAAGTCATCAAGTTTATATGCTTTATTAATCGGCATTAATCTTGAGCGTAATTCAGTATTCGGAGCGTGTAAGGAAATAGCAAAATTTATTTGTGTATTTTCATCAGCAAATTGATAAATTTTCGGGACAATTCCACTTGTCGAAACAGTAATATGGCGCGCACCAATATTTAGTGCTTTGTCATGATTGATAATTTTCAAAAAGGAAAGCATATTGTCATAGTTATCGAACGGCTCGCCAATCCCCATGATGACCACGGAATCAACCCGTTCATTTGTTTCATCGAGTGCTTGCTGAACTTTCACCACCTGGGCAACAATTTCCCCTGCCTCTAAATGTCTTTTTAATCCGCCAAGTGTCGAGGCGCAGAAAGTACAGCCAATCCGGCAGCCAACCTGGGTTGTCACACAAACGGAATTCCCATAATCATGGCGCATGAGCACGGTTTCGATTGAGTAGCCATCATGAAGCTCGAATAAAAATTTAATCGTGCCATCGGAAGATGTTTGTTGAATGGCTGTATCCAGGGTCGTAATCTGAAACTGGCTGGATAGCTTGTCTCTCAAACCTTTCGCTAAATTGCTCATGTCTTCGAAAGAAATGATTCTTTTTTTATATAGCCAATCGAAGATTTGTTCAGCACGGAAAGGCTTTTCCCCATTCTCCGATAACCAGTCCTTTAATTCGTGAAGTTCCAGTGAGTAAATTGATTTTTTCTTCATGTCCATAGTTGTGTTCGTCTCAGTTGTATTTAATTGTTCCAATAGTTATACCTTCTTTCTAGTGTCTAGCTTCAGCTCCTAGGGGCTCGGGGTCATAAGCCCCTGGTCAAGGCGCTTACGCTTTTCTTAATACTGCTATATAAAAACCGTCTGATCCAAAATCTTGAGGAAATATTTGGAGTTCGAAGCCTGTTATCAATGGCTGCACTGCCTCTGGCATCCGATTTTTGAATGATAAATCCCCTTCAAATTCCGGATTATTTTGTAAAAATGTTTTTACCGTATTATCATTCTCTTCTTTATCAACAGTACATGTACTATACACAAGGATACCGCCCTTTTTCAATAAAGGCGCGACGGATGTTAATAGATTTTGTTGAATCGTTCGTAACCGCTCTAAATCCTTTTCTGTCTTGGTATACTTCATGTCGGGCTTTCTTCTCATTACACCAAGGCCTGAGCACGGAGCATCAAGGAGAATTCGATGAAATGTCTCATCTTTGAACTTTTCCCGCAATAATCGTGAATCAGATACATTTGTTTTGATATTTGATAACCCTAATCGACGGGCATTATCATTTATTAATTTGACTTTGTGCTGATGAAGATCAACGGAAATGACTTCACCAGTATTTTGTAGTTTTTCCGCAATATGCGTACTTTTTCCTCCAGGGGCTGCACAAGCATCCAGGACGAATTCCCCTTCTGTTGAACCTAATGCATAGGCGGCAAGCATCGAACTTTCATCCTGAATCGTTAACATTCCATATTTAAAGGCAATAGTGGAGGCTAAATTTCCTTTTAACGACCTGATCGCCTCCGGAATGATTGGACTTTTCTCAATTTGAAACCCATCTTCCTCAAGAATCGCCACACATTCATCTCTAGAAATCTTCGTCAAATTCACCCTTGCCGTTTGCATTGGTGCGGTTAAATTAATTTCACACATTTCTTTCGTTTTTTCATAACCAAATTGATTCACCCATCTCGTAACTAGCCAATGAGGGTGACTGGTTTCAAGTGATAATCTTTCGATGGGGTCTGAAACTTCACTTAATGATGGAAGCCCTTCTCTTTGAATACTTCTTAGCACACCATTTACCAAACTGGCGATTCCTTTATGTCCGCGGCTCTTGGCGATTTCCACCGCTTCGTAAATCGCAGCCCGGTCCGGAATTCGATCTAGGTACACCATTTGATATAGTGTCATTCTAAGCAGATGATGAATCCAATTTGCCAGCTTTTTATTATCCTTGATGAATGGGTTTAAAAAGAAGTCTAGCGCCATGCGTCGTTGTAATGTTCCATATGTTAACTCTGTAAGTAAGCCGACATCGATTGCGGACAATTCATTTTTTTCAATCACATTATTAAGCAGCAAATTGCTGTAGGATTGATTTTTCTCAATCGCAACCAAGGTATCCATTGCGATGGCACGTACATTATTTTTTGTTGAAGTCATCTTATTCTCCTAATCTTCCGCCTACTGAAATTTTTGAACCCGCACCCCGTAAAAATTGTTCTGTCCGCATCTTTGTTTTTCCGGATGGCTGAAGCTCAATGATTTTTATCGCTGTTTCATTGCCCGTGCTAACCGTAAAGCCATCTGGTTCTATTTTTACAATGGTTCCAGGCTCTTGACCTTCCATTCCCGCCACTTTTTCAGTCTGCCATATTTTTATGACATTGCCCTCCATCGTGGTAAATGCAACGGGCCAAGGATTTAATCCGCGGACATGGTCATAGATCTCTTCACCAGCTTTTGTCCAGTCAATTTTTTCCTGCTCCCGTTTTATATTTGGGGCAAAGGTTGCTTCCGTTCCGTTTTGTGGTTTTGGAGTAAGACGGCCTGCCAATAAAAGCGGCAAGGTTTCTGATAATAATTGTGAACCGGCAGCACTTAATTTTTCATGAAGGGTCCCCACATTATCGTCTTCAGCAATTGGGATCTCCACACTAGTTAACATATCACCAGCATCTAATTTTTCGACCATATACATAATGGTGACACCCGTTTTCTTTTTCCCTTGCATGATGGCGTAATGGATTGGGGCACCACCGCGAAGCTCTGGTAACAATGATGCGTGCACATTAATACACCCAAATTTAGGTGCATCTAGCAGTTTGTTTGGTAAAATTTGCCCAAATGCAGCGGTAACAATTAAATCGGGTTGTAAGGAAAGGATTTTCTCCAGCTCTTCATCTTGACGGATTTTTTCAGGTTGAAAGACAGGGATTCCATGTTTTAATGCCTCCACCTTCACGGGTGGTGGTGTTAATACTTTTTTTCTTCCTACCGGTCTGTCAGGCTGGGTAACAACACCGATGACCTCATAGCCGTCGAGTATAATTTGCTGTAAGACAGGTACGGAAAAATCAGGGGTTCCCATAAAAACAATTTTCGTCATTCACTTTCTACTCCTTTTAACTCATCTTCCTCTAAGTATCTGGTAACTTTTGTGGTGAATAAAATACCGTCAAGATGATCGATTTCATGGAGGATTGCCCTAGCTAGGAAACCCTCAGCCTCAAGAGAATACTTTTTGCCTTTGCGATTATAGGCTTCAATCTTCACAAAATTTGGTCTCGTTACTTCCCCGAATAGATCCGGAAAGCTTAAACAGCCCTCTGGGCCTGTCTGCTCCCCCGAGGTTTCAATAATCCGCGGGTTTATCATTTCGATTGTTCCCATTTCATCATCTATATCAACAATGGCAATTCTGGCATCAAGCCCAATTTGTGGGGCGGCAAGTCCAACACCATCATATTCAATCATCGTATCGTACATATCATCAAGTGTTTTCGCTAATTTTTTATCAAATTTCTCCACTGCCTTGCATTCCTGTTCAAGGATGTCGGCAGGATGGATGACAATTTTGCGTATCGCCAATTCTGTTCCTCCGTTTATGCCATTCTAGTTAAAAAGGCGTTTTTATTATATATTTTATAGGAATATTTTTTCCCAGATTACATTAAGATAAACGGGTTTACATCAATTGAAACCTGCAAACCACTTTTCGTATCTTTTTGGTATTGATCAAGGATCGTTTTTAGTATTTTTGTCAAGTTTGGTTCCCGTTTGTATTTTATCAGACATTGATAGCGATATCTATTATTTATCCTGGGGATGGGGGAGGCTGCAGGTCCTAAAACGACCGTTCCTGATGAAACGTGCGATTGAATGTGTTTCACCACTTTCTCCATTTCCGACACAACCGTGATAAGTTGTTCATGACTTACTGTTATGAGCGATAGATAATAGAAGGGCGGATATTGGCGGGTTTTTCGAATCATCATTTCCTGCTGATAAAAAAGATCATAATCTTGCCGTCCCGCAAGCACCACGCTATAGTGTTCCGGTGTATAGGTCTGAATGATGACTTCTCCAGGAAGCTTGTGCCTTCCAGCCCGACCGCTCACCTGTGTCAAGAGCTGAAAAGTTTTTTCCGATGCTCGGAAATCAGGCAAATGCAACATCGTATCAGCAGAAAGTACACCCACTAATGTTATGTTTGGAAAATCCAGTCCCTTGGCGATCATTTGCGTACCTAATAAAATATCTGCTTTTCCATCCTTAAAATCAGTTAATAGTCTTTCGTGTGAACCCTTTCGTCCTGTGGTGTCAACATCCATGCGAATCACCCGTGCCTCCGGAAGGATCTTTCCAAGTTCTTCCTCTACCTTTTGAGTTCCAGTACCAAAATAACGGATGTATTCACTATTACATTCAGGACAATTCTTTGGCACATAACTTTCATACCCGCAATAGTGACATTTCATCTGCTCATTTACTCGATGGTAGGTCAGTGATATGTCACAGTTTGGGCAATTCATCACATATCCGCAGTCCCTGCACATGACAAACGAAGAATGGCCGCGTTTATTTAAAAATAAAACAGATTGTTGCTTTTTCTCGATTCGATCCTTCAACATTTCAAACAGCTTCCGGGAAAACATGGAACGATTACCCTCACGCAGTTCCTCACGCATATCAATAATTTCCACTGAAGGAAGACTCTGATTATTCATCCGGTTAGGAAGAGATAATAAATGGTATACCTTTTTTTGTGCTCTAGCAAAGGATTCAAGCGAGGGAGTAGCACTTCCTAGCACCACTGGACAATTATAATTTAATGCCCTCTCAATCGCCACGTCTCTAGCATGATAGCGCGGCATTTCTTCCTGTTTGTAGCTTGTTTCGTGCTCTTCATCGATAATCATGATCCCGATGTTTTCAAATGGGGCAAAAATCGCCGATCTTGCTCCAACTGCTACTTTTACTTCCTTACGTTGAATTTTGCGCCACTCATCATATTTTTCTCCTGCTGATAAGCCACTGTGCAATACTGCCACTAAGTCGCCAAATCTTCCTTTAAAACGGTTGACCATCTGCGGAGTGAGTGAAATTTCCGGGACGAGGACGATGGCTTCCTTTCCTTTTTCGATAACTTCTTGGATGGATTGTAAGTAAATCTCGGTTTTACCGCTTCCAGTTACTCCATAAAGTAAAAACACCTCGTGTTGATTCCGTTCAATCGCATCAAGAATGGGCCCAATTGCTTCTTGCTGTGCCTCGGTTAATGGTAATGGTTTCGTTCGTTCGAAGGTACGATCTGCGAAAGGATTGCGGTAGACCTCCAATTCGAATTCCGTCAAGAGCTTTTTTTCAACAAGGGCTTTTACGGTTGAGGTTGATGTCTTCACTTCAGAAACTAGCTTCCTTAATTCAATCTCATGATAATTTTCAATAAAAAAGCGTACTATTTGCCTTTGCTTTTCCGCGTTTGCCGGAATTCGGTCAATCTCTTCGTTTAATTCAGCTAATGTCTTGGCAGGTTTAACATACTTTTGCTGTTTTTTCTTAACCCGTTCCTTGACAAGATAAATTACTTCAAGAAACCCTTTTGCTGCTTCTTTTTGCAACAAAGGAACGATTCCATTAAACAATGCCTCTTCCCAGTCGATCAACTCTTCATGTTCAAAAAATGGCCGCAGTTGCAATGGAAGGTCTGTAACGACAGCGTCGGCAGCAAGTTGCACCTTTTTTTCATATTTTGCCTTTAACGCCGCCGGCAGCATCACTTGATAGGCAAATATTTTAAAGCAGAGAGTATGATCTGTGAGCCAATCGCCAAGCTCCAATAATTCTTTATTTAAAACAGGCTCTAAATCCATCGGCTCAAGTATTTCTCTTAACTTCTCAATTTCCGAATCCGCTTTTAATGAAATGACAAAACCTTGGATATTTCTCGGACCAAATGGAACGATTACCCTCATCCCCGGTTGAATGACCCCCCGCCATTGCTCCGGAATGATATAATCGAACACTCGATCCGTTTGTTTCGTCGGTACATCGACAATCACACTAGCTATTTCCATTTCCGCCCATATCCTTCATAAGTGAAGTAATTTCTTCGATAATTCTTTTTGCAACCTCAATTTTTGACAAGATTGGCAGCTCTTTCACCGCTCCAGAACGCTCAAAAAGAGTGACAATATTTGTATCAGTTCCAAAACCAGCACCCGCTGTTTTGACATTATTGGCAACAATGATATCAGCATTTTTCTTTGTTAATTTTTCCCTGGCATATTCTTCCAGATTTTCTGTCTCAGCAGCAAACCCCACTAGTAACTGTTTCTTTTTTCGTTGTCCGAGTTCGAATAAAATATCCTTTGTTCTTTCTAGTTCAATTATTGCGTCACCCGCTTGCTTTTTCACCTTCTGGTCATAGCTGATTTTTGGGCGGTAGTCAGCGACTGCAGCTGTTTTTATCACTACATCAGCTTTTTCATAATATCCCATGACTGCATGAAACATTTCCTCCGCACTTTCGACCCTTATAAGTTCCACACCTGCCGGGGCGGCTATTTGAACAGGACCGGAAACTAAGACAACATGGGCGCCTTGTTTTTTAGCTTCTTCTGCAAGGGCATATCCCATTTTTCCAGTAGAATGATTGGATATAAATCTGACTGGATCTATTTTCTCCCGGGTTGGTCCTGCGGTAACGACCACCGTTTTCCCTGTTAAGCTTTTGGGCTCATTCTTCACAAACGCCGCTTGAATCAACTCTACGATTCTTTCCGGCTCCTCCAAGCGCCCTTTGCCAACATAGCCGCAGGCTAGATACCCTTCGCTCGGTTCAATGAATTGATACCCATACTCAGCCAAAATAGCAAGGTTTTTTTTCACAGCAGGATGATCATACATATGTACATTCATTGCAGGGGCAATCCAAACAGGTGCAGTTGCAGCAAGGAGTGTTGTCGTAATCATATTGTCGGCAATTCCGCCTGCGAGCTTAGCAATCGTATTGGCCGTTGCAGGGGCAACAAGAATTAAATCTGCCCAATCTGCCAAATCAATATGGGCAATCACTTGCGGATTTTTTTCATCAAAGGTATTAGTAAATACTTCATGGCGGGATAATGCCTGAAAGGTTAACGGGGTTACAAATTTTTCTGCGGATTCACTTAATATCACCTTAACTTGCGCTCCTGCTTGAACAAGTTTACTTGTTAAAGCCGCTGCTTTATAGACGGCAATTCCACCTGTGACACATAATAAGATCTTTTTATCTATTTTCATTGCCTAAAATCCCTCACTTCTCGTCCAGATAATCTTTCTTCTTATTATGCTAGAAAGTAATCCATATTTCATCTATTTCCTTCCTAAAATCGACAATATTCAGCGATTTGGGAAAATGCAAATAAAAAAGGCTGACATGTCGGAGATTTCCTTTTTGTCAGTCCTTCTTTCATTTTGCACATTTAATGCAAATCAATTCTGTTTAGTCAGCATTTAGATCTGCTTTAGAAATTCGATAGGTAAGCTCACCGCTATAAATTTCCTCCAACGCCTTGCCAACGTATTTATAGGAAACATATTTTGGCAATCTTTCGTCTTTTATTTGAGACATTACCCGTGCACGCTTGGCTGCAACAGAGACAAGAGAGTATTTAGAATCAATTTTTTCTAGCAATGAGTCGATAGATGGATATAACATATTATTCAACCTCCAACAATTTTTTATAGCGATATTCCACACGTTCCCTACGGCAATGTTCTGCCGTCACAATGGACCTTACACGTTCACAGGCGAGCTCGACATGATCATTTTCTACAACATAGTCATATAGCTCCATCATTTCGATTTCTTCACGAGCAGATAACATCCGGTTTTGGATAATGTCTTCGGTTTCCGTCCCACGTGTAACAATTCTATTTTTTAATTCTGTCAGACTTGGCGGCATCAAGAAAATAAATAACCCTTCAGGGAATTTCTCTCGAACTTGGCGGGCACCCTTCACTTCAATTTCTAAAAAAACATCTTTTCCGGCATCTAACGTTTCTCGGACATAATCAACAGGTGTTCCATAATAGTTGCCGACAAACTCAGCGTACTCTAGGAGCTTCCCTTGTTCAATTAAATATTCAAATTCTTCTTTTGTCTTGAAAAAATAGTCGACCCCGTCCACTTCCCCCGCCCGAGGTGAGCGGGTTGTCATCGAAATCGAGTATTCAAAAGCCGTATTGGGATGAGAAAATATTTCTTTTCGAACCGTTCCTTTTCCAACACCGGATGGCCCTGAAAGTACTATCAGCAATCCTTTTTCTTGCATTCAATTATCCTACCCTTCATAAATAGTTTCCTCACGATCTGTAAGGCGATGTGCCACCGTTTCAGGCTGTACAGCTGATAGAATAACATGATCACTATCCATGACAATTACTGCTCGTGTCCGTCTTCCATATGTAGCATCTATTAACGATCCCCGATCACGGGCATCTTGGATAATTCTTTTTATTGGAGCAGATTCCGGGCTGACAATGGAAATAATACGATTGGCAGAAACGATATTTCCAAATCCAATATTAATTAATTTTATCGACATGGTCATTCATCCAATCATCAGTAATATATTTTGACCGTGTTATACAGTTTCTAAACAAGCCCTATTCGATATTCTGAACCTGTTCCTTTAGCTTTTCAAGTAAACTTTTAATCTCGACAACCTTTTTGGCTATATTAGAGTCATTTGCTTTGGAACCAATTGTATTCGCTTCTCTATTCATTTCTTGCACGATAAAATCGAGTTTTCTGCCAATTGGCTCTTGGTCATCTAAGGTTTGGAGGAATTGTTGAATATGGCTTTTCAGCCGGGTAATTTCTTCATTAATGTCAGCTTTATCAGCAAAAATGGCTACTTCTGTTAAAATGCGCGTTTCATCCAATTGCCCATTGATAAACTCATGCATCCTTTTTGTAAGGCGTTCCTTAAATGATTGCACGACGAGCGGAGCATATTTTTGAAGCTCAAATACATCCGCTTCCAATTGGGAAGTAATAGCGAGTAAATCTTTTTTAATTTCTTCCCCTTCAGCCGACCGCATTTGTTTTAGTAAGATCACTGCTTCTTCGACTGCGGAAAGCACTAAAACTTCAATTTCTTCATTTCCAGCTTCACTTTCCTCAATATGTAAAAGGTCTGTCCGATTTAGCAAATCCTGTAAGGTAATAGTTCCTTCAATCCCATATTTACTTCTTGCTTGCTCGATAAACTGATAATATTCTTCGATCAGCTTCCAATCAACGTGAACTTTACGAGTAACGACACCTTCACCCTCAACACTTACATATACCTCTACCCGCCCTCGGCGAATATGCTCGTTTAATTTCTTTTTTATTTTATCTTCTATTTTTAACAATTGTCTTGGCATGCGAATATTCATTTCAGAAAAGCGGTGATTGACTGTTTTTACTTCTACATTCACACTGAAGGATCCTGAAACAGCCTTACCTCTGCCAAAGCCTGTCATACTTATAACCATCACGTGCACATCCAATCTTTGAAAGATGATCGGCCTTCTATGTACTTAAAAAAGGTAATAGAATGGTTTCTATTACCTTTTGGATTATAACACACTTTATTTTGTTTTTCTTAACAAAAATGTTCCGGCTAGTAAAAAAGTTGGAATAGAGGATAGTCCAATAATTAATAGCCAATCTTTTATTGTAATTGGAAGTGTATGGAAAACAGGCTGTAATGGTGGATAATAGATTACCGCTAACATTAACGCGAGGGACGAAAGTACCGCCCAAACAAGATATTTATTCCCAAAAGGGTTACGCGATAACACCGATTTTTCACTACGGCAATCAAACACATGAATAAGCTGTGCCATGACAAGTGTCGCAAAGGCAACCGTTTGCGCATAAGGCAATTGCGATTGGTCATTTTGGTACACGATGATAAAGGCTAATAATGTTACAATACCGATTAGGAATCCGCGCGATACTACCTTCCAGCCTAATCCGCGTGAAAAGACGCCTTCACTCGGACTGCGCGGCCCTCGTTTCATCACATTTTCTTCAGGACGATCAAGTCCAAGCGCCATCGCTGGGAGCCCGTCCGTCACTAAATTGACCCACAGTATTTGGATTGGAACTAGCGGAAGTGGCAGTGCTAGCAGCATCGCGAATAACATCACCAATATTTCACCCACGTTGGACGCCAGCAAATAGCGAACGAATTTACGGATATTTTCATAGATGTTCCTGCCCTCTTTAATCGCTGCCTTTATTGTTGCAAAATTATCATCTAATAACACTAGGGCCGAGGCTTCTTTGGCAACATCTGTTCCAGTTATCCCCATCGCTACACCAATATCTGCCGCTTTGATAGCTGGGGCGTCATTTACCCCATCCCCTGTCATCGCTACGATATGACCCCTATTTTGCAAGGCCCTGACTATTTTTAACTTATGTTCAGGTGAAACCCTTGCAAAGACGGAAACATCATCAACAACCTCTTCAAGTTCTTCCACCGACATGACAGATAATGCCTTACCATCCAACACCTTACTCTTTTTCGTTAAAATTCCGAGCTGGGAAGCAATTGCTTTCGCGGTAATGATGTGGTCCCCCGTAATCATAACCGTTTTAATTCCAGCTTCCTTACATTCTTTTACTGCCGTTTTTACTTCAGGTCTAGGCGGATCAATCATGCCCTGGACACCTATAAAGGTTAATTTGTTCTCTGCCTCCTGCTCACTGAGGATGACTGTGTTAGCCGGTATTGGCTTGAAGGCTATCGCAATCGTCCGCAGCGCCTGTGAAGCGAGGCCATTTATCGCTTCTTGAACATTTTCATGTGCTTCTTTATTTAAATATTGCGTCCGCTCATCCCAAAGAATTGATTCACAAATACCTAAAATGACGTCAGGTGCACCCTTTGTAACGATGAAATGCCGCCCTTGTTTGTCTTTTACGTGAATACTCATCATTTTTCTGGAAGAATCAAAAGGAAATTCATTAATGATCGTAAACTCATCTAATAATTTTGGGCGATTAAAACCTGCCTTCATCGCACTGACTAAAAGTGCACCTTCCGTGGGATCGCCATCAAGGATGAAATCCTCATCCTTTACTACCAAGTCTGAATGATTGCATAACATCCCAAAAATCAGCATTTGCTGCAATGACTTTTCTTCTTTAGGAACGACCGGACGTTCATTCCGGTAAAAACTCCCCTTCGGCTGGTAGCCAACCCCATCGACTGTCCATGTATGACCGCCACTCCAAAGATGTGTTACGGTCATTTTGTTTTGCGTCATGGTCCCTGTCTTATCGGAACAAATAACCGATGCACAGCCAAGTGTTTCCACTGCCGGAAGCTTTCTGACAATCGCATTTTGCCTAATCATCTTCTGAACACCGAGAGATAAGGCTACGGTCACAATTGCCGGAAGTCCTTCAGGTATAGCGGCAACAGCTAGTGAAACACCAGCTAAGAACATCTCATATAATTCATGCCCTCGCAATACACCCACGATGACTACTAAAACTGTCAACAATAAGGCAACAGTAATGAGGATTTTCCCCAACTGCTCTAATCTCCGCTGCAGCGGTGTTTCTTGGGATTCGGCATTTTGGAGTAAATCGGCAATTTGTCCCATTGCCGTTTTCATCCCGGTAGCAATAACAACACCTAGCCCGCTTCCCCTTGTAATCATCGTGCCCATGAAGGCGGTATTTTCCATATCTCCAATTCCGGGATTCGGATTGGTTAAACTATCAATATGTTTAGCAACAGGGACAGATTCGCCTGTTAAGGCAGATTCTTCGATTTCTAAACTTTTTGATTCAATAATCCGAACATCTGCACCAATGCGATCACCGCTGGCAAATTTTAAAATATCCCCCATTACAATATCCTTCGAAGGGATTTTTAGCCATTTACCATCCCTTAGTACCGAAACCTGTGGTGCTGATAATTCTTTCAACGCCTGCAAGGATTTCTCTGCTCTCCGTTCCTGATAAAAACCAAGACATCCGTTAATAATGACAATCGCGATAATCGCAATGGCATCAATATATTCGCCGAGCAGCCCGGAAATTAGGGTTGCGGCTAAGAGCACCAAGACCATGAAATCCTTAAATTGACTAAAAAATAAGAGTAAAGCCGATTGCTTTTCTCCCTCTTTTAATTCATTTAGTCCATGCTGTTTGATTCGCATCTTTACTTCTTCTTGTGATAATCCAGAAGAAAAGTCGGTTTCTAAGGCCTTTTCTACTTGATCTATCTTCATTTCATGGAATTTCATCCGACCATCTCACTTCCCCCTTTAATAGACTTGCCCTATGGAAAGCTTATTCAGGGTCGTCCAAAAAAATGCTATCTGAAAATGTCTTTGAAGGGTAAATTAGGACAGATTTTTACATAGTAGGATATAATGAGTTTATATGTTGTATGGAAAATGGGCGTAGAACGCTATATCAGTTTGATAGTAAAGGATGTTTTCAATGTCATTTGATGGTTTATTTACAAAAGCAATGGCCGATGAACTTGTCGGTTCCTTGAAGGGCGGCCGAATCACCAAAGTTCATCAGCCCTATAAAAACGAAGTAATTCTGACGATCCGGGCAAACGGAGTGAACCAAAAGCTGCTGTTATCTGCACACCCTAGTTATGCACGGGTGCAGCTCACGAACGAAGCCTACGATAATCCTAGTGAACCGCCAATGTTTTGCATGCTGCTTCGGAAGCACATTGAAGGCCACATCTTAGAGGATTTATATCAAGTTGAAAACGACCGGATGATTATTTTTGAAATAAAGGGCCGGAATGAAATAGGAGATATTAGCAATAAACAATTAATAGTTGAAATAATGGGCCGCCATAGCAATATCGTATTAATTGATAAAACGAAAAATATCATTCTTGATAGTATTAAGCATGTTTCTTTTGCCGTGAATAGTCACAGGGCGATCATGCCGGGTCAGCCTTACATCTTTCCGCCGGCGCAAAACAAGATTAATCCCTTTGAGGCTGTTGAAGAAGATGTATTGCGGACAATTGATTTTATTGGCGGGAAGCTTGACCGCCAGCTTGTGGAGCATTTTGCCGGAATCTCGCCGCTTTTCGCTAAGGAAGTTATTTTTCTAAGTGGCCTTGCAAATCAAACGACTGTGCCAGAGACATTTGTCCGTTTGATAAAAAAAATAGCGGCCGAAGATATCACTCCTTCCATTATAACTGCTAATGGAAGGGACTCATTTTATCTGTTTCCACTAGAGCATTTACATGGGGAATATAAAACCTTTCACACTCTTAGCGAATTACTTGATCGTTTTTATTTTGGCAAAGCGGAACGAGACCGGGTCAAACAGCAAGGAAATGATATCGAACGTTTCATTAGTAATGAAAAGGATAAAAACGAGAAAAAAATTGGTAAACTTGAGGAGACGTTAAAAGAAGCCGCACGGGCAGAGCAGTTTCAGCGTCACGGGGAACTGTTAACCGCTAATCTTTATGTGGCAAAAAAAGGAATGAAGGAAATCGAAGTGCTTGATTATTATGATGAATCTGGTGGAACAGTTGTCATTCCGCTTGATCCACGTAAGTCACCTTCAGAAAATGCTCAAAAGTATTTTTCAAAATACCAAAAAGCGAAGAATGCTGTTACAGTTGTCTTAGAACAAATCGAACTAGCCCGTGCTGAAGTATCTTACTTCGATAACTTACAGCAACAAGTCCAGGCGGCTTCCCCTAAGGATATTCAGGAAATCCGCGAAGAGCTTGTTGAGGGCGGGTATATTCGCGAACGGAAGAAACGAAACGGCAAAAAAACGCACAATGTCAAGCCAGTCTTGGATCATTTTATTGCATCAGATGGCACTGATATCATCGTCGGAAAAAATAATAAGCAAAATGATTATTTGACCAATAAGCTGGCAGCTAGGGATGAAATTTGGCTGCACACAAAAGATATTCCCGGCTCACATGTTGTGATTCGCAGTAAAGAACCTTCTGATGAAACAATCAAAGAGGCAGCGGTGTTGGCTGCTTATTACAGTAAGGCCCGTAATTCCAGCTCCGTGCCCGTGGATTTTACGAAGGTTCGGTATGTAAAAAAACCCAGCGGCGCTAAACCAGGGTTTGTTATTTATGACAACCAGCAGACTGTTTATATTACGCCGAATGAGGAATTGGTCTTGAAATTAATGAAAAAATAAGTAAAAGGATGTCCGGTAAGATTAGGACATCCTTTTTACGTTATTTCAGTGTTACATCTTCGAACTGTTTACTCCAATTTGCTGGGTCTTTGCTCCATAAAAGCAAACTTTCCTGGTCCTTCGAGCTTACATACCCTTTTGAAATGGCTACCTCAATTAATGTTGAAAAATCCGTTAGCGAATATGTCTTAATTTCCTCTTCATTAAGTAACTGTTTTCCCTTTTCAAGCCCATAGGTAAAAATAGATACCACCCCAAGCACTTCACAGCCTGCTTCTCTTAAGGCTTGTACTGCTGTAATGACACTGCCGCCTGTTGATATTAGGTCTTCAACAACGACAACCTTTTGACCTTGTTCCACTTTTCCTTCAATCTGATTTCCTTTGCCATGACCTTTTGCTTTCGAGCGGACATAACACATCGGCAAATCCATTCGTTCACTGACCCAAGCAGCATGCGGAATTCCTGCTGTTGCCGTTCCGGCAATTACTCCTGTTCCCGGAAAGTTTTCTAGGATTAGGTTCCGCAATCCTGCAGCAATTTCCCTTCTTACTGCGGGAAATGACAAGGTAAGGCGATTATCACAATAAATAGGGGACCTAAGACCTGATGCCCAAGTAAATGGCTCCTGCGGGCTTAGCGCCACGGCATTGATTTCTAATAATTTTTCAGCTATTTTCTGTTTCATTGATGTATTCCCCTCCATGCATTTATCCATTGTTCATAGCTTTTCACAGGGTCCGATGACCGAGTAATGGAACGTCCAACTACAATCGAACTTACACCTGCAGCTTTGGCATATTGAGGTGTGGCAACCCGTTTTTGGTCTCCTACCTGGTCAGATTCCATCCTAATTCCTGGGCAAACGGTCAAAAATTCGTTTCCCGTTTTAGTATGAATGGCTGCGGATTCCCATGCCGAGCAGACTACCCCATCAAGACCTGCATTTTTTGCTAAAGAAGCATATTGAAGAACGGATTCCTTCAATGTAACTGGAATGAGCTGCTCACTATTCATTTGTTCCTGTGAAGTGCTGGTCAATTGGGTAACGGCGATACAATATGGACGTTTCTGCCCTGCGGCAGTCCCTGCGTCCAATCCTTCTAACGCTGCCTGCATCATTTCTTTTCCGCCGGCGGCATGAACATTTACAAGATCGCACTCCAAACGTGCAAGCCCCTTCATAGCACTTTTAACCGTGTTCGGGATATCATGCAGCTTTAAATCAAGAAAAATCTGGTGGCCCATATTTTTTAACTGATCAATAATGGCTGGTCCTTCCTGATAAAAAAGCTCCATACCTACCTTAACAAAAAGTTTTCGATCCTCAAACGGTGTCAAGAACCGTTCAATTTCACTTTTATTCGCAAAATCAAGCGCGATGATAAGCGAGTTGTCCATGCTCCTTCCAACTCCTTCCCTTGCATTCACTGATGTGTTCATATCCTAGTTTTTCCAAAAGTACTGGCAATTCCTCAATGATAGTTGGGCAGACATATGGATCAACAAAATTCGCTGTTCCAACCGCAACAGCACTTGCACCTGCATAAAAATACTCGATGACATCTTCCGCTGATTGGACACCGCCCATCCCGATAATCGGCAGCGATACGGCTTGGCTTACTTCGTAAATCATTCGAATGGCAACTGGCTTAATGGCTGGACCGGAAAGTCCCCCTGTTTTGTTAGCTAAAATGGGTCTGCCTGTTTTTAAATCTAATTTCATTCCGACCAATGTATTGATCATTGTAAGGCCATCAGCCCCGCCCTCTTCCACAGCCTTTGCCATCTCGACGATATTAGTGATATTGGGCGACAGCTTCACATAGACCGGAACCTCGGAAACTTCTTTTACCTTCCAAGTCAATTGCTTCGCTACTTCAGGAATGGTTCCAAACGCAAGCCCGCCTGTTTTTACATTTGGACAAGAAATATTTAATTCCAATGCGTGAACATTAGGAGCCTTTGAGATTTTACGTGCCACCTCAATATAATCTTCTTCAAGAGAACCGGCAACATTTGCCATAATCGGTACATCAAATTGTGAAAGCCACGGTAATTCCTCTGAAACGACTTTTTCTAGTCCAGGATTTTGCAGGCCAATGGCATTCAGCATCCCGGCATCTGTTTCTGCAACACGAGGGGTAGGATTGCCAAATCTCGGCTCAACGGTAGTTGCTTTAATCATGATGGCTCCAAGTTTACTTAAATCATAAAACTGACTGTATTCACGACCAAAGCCGAAACAGCCTGATGCCGGCATGATTGGATTTTTTAGGTTTAATCCAGGTAACGCAACATTTAATCGGTTCATAAAACTACCTCCCCTGCACGGAAAACAGGTCCGTCACTGCAAACTTTTTTATAGGAAATTCCTGTTGGATCATCTGCCTTGTGACAGACACAGGCAAAACAAGCACCAATGCCACAGCCCATTCGTTCTTCTAACGATAAAAACATCTTTTTAAAAGGGTATTGTTGCTCGAGAGCTCTAAGCATTGGTGTGGGCCCGCAGGCATAAATACTATCAAACTGTAAATTTCTCATGATATCTGTTACCAATCCTTTTGTCCCATAGGTGCCGTCAACTGTAGCCACGTACGTTTCACCATTTTTCAAAAATTCTTGTTCATAAAAAACTGCTGATTCTGTTTGAAAACCCAGAACATGTATGACGTTAATCCCTTTCGCCTTTAATTGTTGGGAAAGTTCATAAAGTGGCGGTACCCCGATTCCCCCGCCAACTAGCAGGGCTGTTTCCCCTCGTTCCATTTCTTCCACAGGAAAGCCATTTCCTAATGGACCAAGGATATCAAGTTCTACCCCTGGTCCCATTTCAGCAAGTCTTGAAGTCCCCTTGCCATCCCTCCGATAAATCATGGTTACCTGTTGTTCCTCAGAATGAAACGATGAAATGCTGATGGGTCTCCTGAGCAGCGGATCCAGGGCTCGCGCAACTCGAATATGAACAAATTGCCCTGGAGCTTTGATTTCCTTAACGAATTCCGCTTTCACCGTCAGTTCAAATATGTCTTCAGCAATTTCTGTTTGACTGATAATGGGGCAAAGTTCTTTTTGCATCATACAAGGACTGCCTCCTTAGCTACCGAACCCATCGCTTCTGCGGAAAAGTTCATCGACTCTACCACTTTCAATATCGCATCTGCTGTATCTAATGATGTTAAACACGGGACCCCATTTTCAACTGCTTCTCGGCGGATTCTAAAGCCGTCTCTCTCCGGCTGTTTTCCTTTTGTCAGCGTATTGATGATAAATTGAACGTCCCCGCTATGAATGACATCCAATAATGTTTGACCCACTGAACCAATTTTTCCAACAACCTTTACTTTCAATCCGGCTGACTCTAAGACAGAAGCTGTCCCGCTTGTTGCCATTAGACGGTAGCCATTAGCCGCAAATCTTTCCGCAAGTTTTAAAGCTTCTTCCTTATCCTTATCAGCAATGGTGAACAATACCGTGCCGAATCGTTGAACGTTCATTCCAGAAGCAATTAGGCCTTTATATAATGCCTTTTCAAGCGTGATATCTTTCCCCATTACTTCACCAGTAGATTTCATTTCCGGTCCTAAGGTAATATCGACACTTTTTAGTTTCGCAAAAGAGAAGACAGGGACTTTGACATATACGCCGCTTTTTTCTGGGACAAGTCCTGACTGATATCCTTGTTTTTCTAGCGATATTCCTAGAATGGCCTTTGTCGCTATTTTTGCCATTGGCACATTGGTTATTTTACTCAAAAACGGTACGGTCCGGCTTGATCGTGGGTTCACTTCCAGCACATAGACTTGGGACTCTGATAAGACATACTGAATATTTAACAGACCGATAATATTTAACCCTTTTGCTAACTTTTCCGTATACTCGGCAAGTGTTTGCTTTACTTCATCTGAAAGTGTCTGCGGAGGATAAACGGCAATGGAATCACCAGAATGGACCCCGGCCCGTTCAATATGCTCCATAATCCCCGGAATTAATACATTCTCCCCGTCACAAATGGCATCCACTTCGATTTCTTTCCCTGTTAAATAACGATCTATTAAAACTGGGTGTTCTGGATTAATTTTCACGGCATTTTCCATGTACTGCAGCAATTCTTGCTCTTGATAGACAATTTCCATTGCCCGTCCGCCTAGAACGTATGATGGGCGGACTAAAACTGGGTAACCAATTTCATCTGCGATTGTGACTGCTTCTTCTACAGATAAGGCTGTTTTCCCAAGCGGCATCGGTACATTTAATTCTTCTAATGCTTGTTCAAACTTATCTCTGTCCTCCGCACGGTCTACATCTTCAAGACTTGTTCCTAGTATTTTTACCCCATGTTTCACTAAATCTGCTGCTAGATTAATAGCCGTCTGCCCGCCAAATTGTACGACCACACCAATTGGTTTTTCTAAATCGATAATATGCATAACGTCTTCAATTGTCAGCGGTTCAAAATAGAGCTTATCGGAAATACTGAAATCAGTTGAGACAGTTTCCGGATTATTGTTTATGATAATTGCCTCATAGCCAGCCTCTTTAATTGCTTGAACGGAATGGACTGTCGCATAATCAAACTCAATCCCTTGGCCGATTCGGATGGGGCCGGAGCCAAGTACAACCACACTAGTCTTATCAGTCACAACTGATTCATTTTCCTCTTCATACGTCCCATAATAATAAGGTGTTTCGCTCTCAAATTCTGACGCGCATGTGTCTACCATTTTATAAACAGGCTGGATACCTAAATCCTTCCGCAAATTATAGATTTCTATTTCTGTTTTATTCCAAAGCTCCGCTAATATATGATCGGAAAAACCTTTTTGCTTTGCATCGTAGAGGAGTCCACTATCCAATGGATGGGCTTCAAGTTTCACTCCCAGTTCCACAATCCCTTCCATTTTCTTTAGGAAAAAGAGATCAATTTTGCTCCATTGATGAATGGTATCAATCGAAATCCCTCGCTTTAAGGCTTCCGCAATATAAAAGAGACGTTCATCCCCTGCTTTATGAATTCTTTTTTCAAGTAATTCATTATCAATTTTGTCTGCTCCATTTAATGCAAAATGATGAACCCCGACTTCAAGTGAACGAATGGCTTTAAGCAAGGATTCTTCAAAGGTTCTGCCAATTGCCATGACCTCACCCGTAGCCTTCATCTGAGTTCCAAGCGAGCGGTTGCCTGACTCGAATTTATCAAATGGCCAGCGTGGGATCTTGGTCACAATATAATCTAGTGCCGGTTCAAAGCATGCATATGTTTTTCCCGTTACCGGATTAAGCATCTCATCAAGTGTTAAGCCTACGGCAATTTTGGCAGCCAGTTTCGCAATTGGATATCCTGTGGCTTTGGATGCAAGTGCCGATGAACGACTAACCCTTGGATTTACTTCAATTATATAGTATTTAAAACTATCCGGATCTAATGCAAGCTGGACATTACATCCACCTTCAATTCCTAAGGCACGAATGATTTTAAGGGAAACATTTCGTAATAGCTGATACTCACGGTCACTTAAGGTTTGGCTCGGTGCAACAACGATGGAATCTCCAGTATGAACACCAACTGGGTCAATATTTTCCATATTACATACGACAATTGCGTTATCGGCAGAATCACGCATGACCTCATATTCAATTTCTTTAAAGCCTGCAATACTTTTTTCTAGTAAACATTGATGTACAGGGCTATTCTTTAGGCCGCTTAATACAATCTCCTCTAATTCTTCAGGACTATTACAGATCCCGCCGCCGGTTCCGCCAAGTGTAAAGGCTGGACGGACAATTACCGGGAAGCCGATTTTTTCAACAAATGCCTTCGCTTCATCCAATTCATGGATTATTTCACTGTCCGGAACAGGTTCATTTAATTCATTCATTAAGCTGCGGAATAATTCGCGATCCTCCGCTTGATTAATTGCCGAAAGCTTCGTCCCTAAAATTTCAACTTCACACTCTTCCAGAACTCCTGATTTTGCAAGTTCCACGGCAAGGTTCAAACCTGTCTGACCGCCGAGTGTAGCGACTAATGCATCAGGTCGTTCTTTACGAATAATTCTGCTGACGAAGTCTACGTTTAATGGTTCAATGTAAACCGCATCTGCCATCTCTGCGTCAGTCATAATGGTCGCAGGATTGGAATTGACGAGGATAACCCGGTATCCTTCCTCTTTTAAAGCGATACATGCCTGTGCGCCGGCATAATCAAATTCTGCAGCCTGACCAATGACAATGGGTCCTGAACCGATCACTAAAATGGAGTTTATATCTGTACGTTTTGGCATGCTGCTTTTCCCTCCTGTTTCTCTTTCTCGGCATCAATCATGGATAGAAACTGTTCAAATAAATTGTTTGCATCCTCAGGCCCCGGTGATGCTTCTGGATGGTATTGGACTGTAAAGGCTGGATAATCTAAATGTTTTAGGCCCTCTATCGATCCATCATTTAATGCTATTTGTGTAACCGCTAATCTCGTTTGATGTAATGATTCTTCCTCTACTGTATATCCGTGGTTTTGTGCAGTAATGGCCACTTTGCCGGTAGCCAATTCCTTAACAGGATGATTTGAACCACGATGACCAAACTTCATTTTGATTGTGTTTGCCCCGCACGCAAGCGCGAATAATTGATGCCCTAAGCAGATTCCAAAGATCGGTATTTTCCCCAGCACCTGTTTTATCATATGAATGGCTTCCGGTACATCTTTCGGATCTCCAGGTCCGTTTGTCAGCATGATTCCATCTGGTCTTAGCTGGTGAATTTCGTCAGCAGTTGTATGGTATGGCACAACAACAACATCACACCCGCGCAAATTCAGTTCTCGTAAAATACCGTGTTTCATCCCAAAATCAACAACAACAATCCGATGACCTCGTCCTGGGCTTGGATAAGGATTTTTTGTTGAGACTGTTCTGACTTGGTCAATTGGAAGCTTTGTCTGTCTCAATCTGCTGATAACCTCATATGGGTCCCGATCGGTACTGCAAATGGCACCTTTTAATGTTCCATGCTGACGGATAATCCTCGTCAGTTTCCTCGTATCAATCCCTGCAATTCCGGGAATTCTTTTCATCTTAAAATATTCATCAAGTGTAAATTCACTGCGCCAATTAGAAGGGAAATCCGTAACTTCTTTGACAATAAACCCCTTAACCGCGGGTTGAATGGATTCAAAATCATCACGGTTGATCCCGTAATTTCCGATTAACGGGTAGGTAAGCATAACGATTTGCCCGCAATAGGAAGGATCTGACAGAATTTCTTGATACCCTGTCATTCCTGTATTAAAAACAACTTCACCAATCGTATCCATATGACTGCCAAAGCCATCTCCGATAAAGATCGTTCCATCTTCTAAAATTAGCTGTGCTTTCATGCTGTTACACTTCCTTTTTCCCAAACTATCTTACCGTTTACAATTGTCATCTCCGGCCAGCCCTTGCATTTCCAGCCAGTGAATGGTGTATTTTTTCCTTTTGATAGAAATTTTGCGGGATTAATTTCGTCCTCTGCCTCTAAATTTAAGAGAACAAGATCAGCAGGTGCTCCTACTTCCATTTTTCCATATGGAAGAGAAAAGCTTTCAGCCGGCTTATGTGTTAAAAATCCAATTAATTGTTCCAAAGAGATAATCCCTTTTAATACAAAGTGTGTGTAGAGGAGCGGGAAGGCTGTCTCAAATCCTACAATTCCGAACGGTGCCAACTCCATTCCTTCGCTTTTTTCTTCTTGCGTGTGCGGGGCATGATCGGTAGCAATGAAATCGATTGTTCCATCCAAGAGTCCTTCAATTAAAGCGGCACGATCAGCCACATCCCTTAGCGGTGGGTTCATTTTAAAATTCGCATCAAGTCCTGGGATATCATCTTGTGTGAGGACTAGGTGGTGCGGTGTGACTTCCGCAGTCACGTGGATACCTGCCCTCTTCGCATCTCTAATTACTCGAACGGACTCCTTCGTGCTGACATGGCAAACATGGTAGTGGCACCCTGTCGCTTCAGCAAGCAGTACATCTCTGGCAATTTGGACTGACTCACATACAGACGGAATTCCATTTAAATGATGCTGTTTTGCGAATAAACCATCATGTACACAGCCTTTATTGATTAAAGTATTCTCTTCGCAATGGGCTACAATGGTCATCTTAATGGCGGCAGCTTTTTTCATCGCCTCGAGCATCATATTGGCTGATTGAACACCAACCCCATCATCCGTAAAAGCGAATGCCCCAGCATTTTTCAAAACCTCAAAATCCGTTAATTCCTGACCCAATTGTCTCGTGGTAATCGAAGCATAAGGTAAAACACGAACATGGGCCGTCTCCTTAATCCGCTTTTGTAAGTCGTCCATATTGTTTTTGGTGTCAGGCACCGGTCGGGTATTTGGCATGGTGGCAACCGTGGTAAACCCACCTTTTGCAGCTGCCATTGTTCCGGTTGCGATGGTTTCTTTTTTCTCGCCGCCTGGTTCACGAAGATGCACATGAAGGTCGATGAATCCTGGTGAGACAATCATTCCGGCTGCGTCTATTTTGCGGTCAGCGTCTGCTTGAATCTGCTTCTCAAGTCTTGTAATCATTCCATTTTCGATTAAAAGATCGGTCACATCCGATTGTCCATTAGATGCTATGTATTTTGCGTTCTGAATAAGTAGTTTCATATTGATTCCCTCCTAGTAAACTTTCGATTGAGCGTTTTAAGGCTGCCATCCTGACAAATACGCCATTCTCCATCTGTTTAAAGATTCTTGAACGCCCACATTCTACGAGACTATCAGCAATTTCAACATTCCGATTTACTGGTGCAGGATGCATAATAATGCTATTTGGTTTCATTTGCCGCTCTCTTTCTAACGTAAGGCCATATTGACGGTGATACTCGGAGGCGGTGAAGCTTCCCTTCCTTTGATGGCGTTCATGCTGAACCCTAAGGAGCATTACCACATCCGCTTCTCTAATGGCCTCATCAATTGGCCTGAATTTTGTTGAATTCAAACTATGATAATCAAACCATTCCTCCGGCCCAGAGAAAATAACCTCTGCTCCAAGTCTTGTTAACGCATCAGCATTAGAACGTGCCACTCTGCTATGGCTGATATCCCCAATTATTGCAATTTTCAGGCCTTCAAATTGTCCAAACTCTTGCTGAATGGTTAATAGGTCAAGGAGCGACTGCGTCGGGTGATGCCCGCAGCCATCCCCGCCGTTCAAAATCGGGATATTCACTCTTCCAACAAGATTGTCAAAATACCGATCCTGCTTATGGCGAATAACGATCGTATTTACTCCAATCGATTCCAAGGTTTTGACAGTATCGTAAAGTGTCTCCCCTTTTTGGACACTAGAGGTTTCTACTTCAAAAGGGATTACCCCAAAGCCTAATCTTCTTTCCGCTACTTCAAAACTGCATTTTGTCCTTGTGCTTGCTTCAAAAAAGAGGTTGGCTGCATACATTTGCTGTTCCGGCCTCCAGACCATCCCTTCAGAAAATCTTCTAGAATCCTCAAGTAGTTGATAAATTTCCTCTATCTTCAATTCATTTGTGGTCAGTAAATGATGTATCATCCTTTTCCGCCTCCCGTTTTTGCATAAAAAAGGCACCCTGAACAACATTCAGGGTGCATTGATTCCAGCCTAAACCATCACACAAACAGGATGGTTCAAGCTTAACACCCTTCTAAGCCTCTCTGGACTAAGTTAAAAGGTTTCCTCATTATGCAGTTTTTTGGTTTTCGTTTACTTCCTCTTCAAACATATTATCACTTACCGGTTGTCTACCAGGAAGAATAAGGTTTAACACTACCCCTAAGATAGCAGCTAAAGCCATTCCTTGAATTTGAATATCTTTAAATGGAAGCTTAAGAATAGCTCCGCCAAGTCCGATGACAAGAATAACCGAAGAGATAACCAAGTTTCGTTTATCATCAAAATCAATTTTACTATCGACTAACATTCTTAAGCCCGATGAGGCAATAATTCCGAATAGCAGGATCGAGACACCACCCATAACCGGGGTAGGAATCGTTTGGATTAACGCTGTAATTTTTCCGATAAATCCGAAGATCACAGCCAAAACTGCAGCACCTGCCAGTACATATACACTATAAACCCGCGTAATGGCAAGAACACCGATATTTTCTCCATACGTTGTTTTTGGCGGTCCGCCAATCAACGCCGAAATAATAGTTGCTGTCCCATCACCAAGAATGGAGCGATGCAGGCCTGGATTTTTAATATAGTCACGCCCAACTACTTTACTAAGGATTAACTGATGGCCGATATGTTCAGAGATGGTAACCACTGCGACTGGCACCATTAACCAGAAAATATCCCAAGTGATTTTCACTTTATACGTGACAAACGGAATGACAAACTCCGGCATTTCAAACCAATCGGCCTTCAATACCGGTTGGAAATCGACGATTCCGACGATTAATGCGTAAATGTAACCAATAATGATTCCAGCTAATATTGGGATTATACTTAATATCTTTTTGGCAAAAATCGAGAAAATGATGGTGGCAATGAGCGTAACCAAGGCAACTGAGAAATGAAGCATACTATAATTTCCTGCTGGGTTATTCATAGCCATTCCTACTGCTGTACTTGCAACAGATAAGCCGATTACTACAATAACAGGTCCAACTACAATTGGCGGGAGCAGATTCATAATCCAGCGGTATCCTGCCTTACTAATAATAAGAGCGATAATTCCATACACAAGTCCGGCTAAGAATGTCCCAACCATTGCAGCACCGGGCCCGCCAGCTTCATTAAGAAGTTTGATCGGAATAATATAGGCAAAGGATGATCCTAGGTAAGCCGGAACCTTCCCTTTTGTTATCAATATAAACGCCAGAGTGCCAAGCCCGCTTGAAATAAGGGCAATTGCCGGACTCAAGCCGACTAGATATGGAACAAGGATGGTGGCCCCAAACATGGAGAATAAATGCTGGATACTTAAAGTAAGCCACTGAGATAGTTTTGGTTTATCTGATACGTCTAGGATAGGTTTGTTATTCATGGTAATCTCCCCTGTTATATTTTTATTTGGTTTAGTTTCTGCTTTATTCAATAAAAAAACCCTCATTGTCCGTTAAGGTACAAAGAGGGTTCAGAAAATGCCGCGCATGAAAAAATTCAACGGCTCTTTTCCCCTTTGTCAGCCTCACGGGACTGCAATTAAAAGGGCAGCTATTTATTTGTCAAAAATACTTACTTGATCAAGGTTATCCACTTCCGATAACTCAACAACAACCTTTTCCTCGCTTGAAGTGGGAATGTTTTTTCCTACATAATCCGCTCTAATTGGGAGCTCACGGTGCCCGCGGTCTACTAAAACGGCAAGTTGGATAACAGCCGGCCGACCGATATCCATTAGAGCATCAAGTCCGGCTCTGACCGTTCTGCCTGTATATAATACGTCATCCACAAGGATCACTTTTTTATTATTAATATCATCCGGAATATTCGAACCCTTTACAAGTGGTTCCTGATTCTCCGTTTTTTTGGTCAAATCATCGCGATAAAGTGTAATATCGATTTCCCCAACAGAAATCGTCTTTCCTTCAATTTCCTCAATCTTAGCCGCAAGTCGTTCAGCAATGTAGATCCCTCGTGTTCGTATCCCAACAAGAATGCAATCATCGATTCCTTTATTTTTCTCAATAATTTGATGGGCAATCCTAGTTAAGGCTCTTCCGATTGCCTGCTCATCAAGGACAAGTGCTTTACGGGTCATGTTACACCTTCTCTTTTTTATAAAAATAAAAACCTCTCGCCGGAAGGTGAGAGGTGGATAAGTTATAATGCAAGAAAGGCACAAGGAGAGCCATTCTTTTAACCGTTCCTTCTCAGCCTCACGGGGCCGAATTAAAGGCTTATTAAACTATTGTTATCTTACTGTAATTTTACGCATACGTCAACGATTATTTTGTAGCTGTTCAAGCAATCGTTCGAAATCCTCTGGAAGTGGTGCTTCAAATTCCAAATATTCGTTTGTTCTAGGGTGGATAAACCCAAGAACACCTGCATGCAATGCTTGTCCGTCAATATCCAGCGTTTTCTTCGGACCATATTTGGGATCTCCCGCAAGTGGAAAACCAATATATTTCATATGAACTCGAATCTGGTGAGTTCTACCTGTTTCCAATTGACATTCTACGAATGTAAAATCTTTGAACCGATCCAGTACCTGAAAATGGGTGACCGCATGCTTTCCGTTATCAACTATTGCCATGCTTTGGCGGTCTTTTGTATCCCGTCCAAGCGGAGCATCAATCGTCCCATAGTCGTGGGGAATGACCCCATGGACTATAGCTTTATATTTACGAGTCACCGTTTTTTTCACCAATTGATTCACAAGACTTTCATGTGCCAGATCATTTTTAGCCACCATCAACAATCCTGAGGTATCTTTATCAATCCGATGAACGATGCCAGGTCTTAATACGCCATTAATACCGGATAAGTCCTTACAATGTGCCATTAAGCCATTAACGAGCGTTCCTGACAAATGACCTGGGGCAGGGTGAACCACCATCCCCCTCGGTTTATTAACAACTAAAACATCTTTATCTTCATAATAAATTTCTAAATCAAGATTTTCAGGTAATACATCTAATTCTTCCGGATCCGGGATCGTTATTTCAATTTCATCTTTCAGGCCGCACTTATAATTTGTTTTGACGGATTGTCCGTTTACAAGGATATTTCCAGCTTTAATCCATTGCTGTACTTGTGTCCGTGACCATTCATCATTAAGCGCAGAAATGACCTTATCAATCCGATCTCCTTTTTGTTCCTCAAGAATGGTGTGTTCCATTTTCTCCATACGTTTTCTCCTTTGTTTCTCTCTCATCACGCAGCATTTGAATCATCAGCAAAATCACTCCAATTACTAGTGCAGAGTCTGCAATATTAAAAACCGGAAAATTATAACTGAAAATATACGTATGAATGAAGTCGACTACTTCTTTCCGAAGGACACGATCAATAAAATTACCGATAGCACCTCCAAGCATAAATGCAAGCGATACTCCTAATAACCATTTTCCCTTTGCGGCTTTGTGTATGTAATACAAGATTGCCACAATAACTACAATGGTAAGTACATAAAAGAGCCACATTTGACCTTGAAGAATTCCCCATGCTGCACCGCGGTTACGGTGAGAAGTAATATACAAAACATTATCAATGATGGGAATACTTTCTCCTAAATACATGTTGTTAACAATTAACCATTTAGTAATTTGGTCTAATAATATAACAAAAATTGCGATTAAGTAATAAAGCACTAAGAAATACCTCCACAACATTTAACCTGACATACTTCTAATGCATTTTAGCATACTTTTTCGCGAAACGGCAATGTTACCTTATAAAAAAGAAACGGATACTGATTTTTTGCAATAAGAATCCAAATCCTCTGAATCCTTTATTGACCTTAGAGTGGGGATCATCTTTAATAAATCCTCCGGTATCAATTCACCGGAGATTTCACACTGTCCAAAGTTTCCATTTTCAAACTTTTGAATAGCTGTATTAAGGTCTTTTAGTTCATCCTCTAAAATAATCGTAAGCCAATTTTGTCTTTGTTTACTTTTTAATGAATTCTCGATCTCTTCCTTTGTTTGACGGAGTTCCAAAAACAGCTTTTCCTGCAAGGCATTCATAGTTGTTACCTCCGTGGTTTGTCATTTGTCTTATTATCTCCGTTCGCGAATGGCTAACACGGAAAAACATTTGACATCATCAACAACAATTAACGGTGGAGGATAATAAAGACAAAAAAACCCTGAGCTTTATACTCAGGGCATTCTTCTTATGCTAGATGTGAATAGTTTCCTTTTACTACATCTGCACAGCGTGGACAAAGGGTTTTATGATCTGGGTCTTGACCCACTTCAGGTGTCACAATCCAACAACGATCACATGTTTCGCCTTCAGCCTTTGTAATGACGATAGCTGCTGTATCTAATTTAAGTGCATTCTCAGGAGCCTGATCATATGCTCCAGCCACTTCAAATCCAGATACGATAAACAATTGGTTCAAGTTCTCTTCAATTGTATCTAAAAGGGTCTTTGATTTATCGGTAACATAAAGTGTAACTTTTGCAGTTAACGATTTTCCAATTACTTTTTGATTTCTGGCTTCCTCAAGTGCCTTTAATACATCATTGCGAAGCTTCATGAATGCCGTCCATTTTTCTTCCAAAACATCTGAACCAGCAAGCTCCTGATATTCAGGAAGGTCTGTTAATTGGACACTTTCTTCTTGAACATTAGGGATAAACTTCCAAACTTCATCAGCAGTATGTGAGAGAATTGGCGATACTAATTTTGTTAAAGCAAGCAATGACTCATATAAAACAGTTTGAATTGCACGGCGCTCATGATTATTTTCTGCTTCAATATAAAGAACATCTTTTGCAAAATCAAGATAAAAGGAGCTTAAGTCAAGAGTACAGAAATTATTGACCGCATGATAGATACCGGCAAATTCATAATTTTCATATGCATTACGGACATATTTAATCAATTTATTTAATTTTACAAGCATAAATTGATCCACTTCACGCAGGTTTTCATAGGCAACCGTATTTACTGTTGGATCAAAATCCGCTAAGTTACCAAGCAAGAAACGGAATGTATTTCGGATTTTTCGGTAAACCTCGGCAACCTGTTTTAAGATGGCATCAGAAACACGCACATCTGCCTGATAATCAACAGAAGCAACCCAAAGTCGTAAAATATCGGCACCAAGCTGATTCATCACTTTCGCAGGTACCACTGTATTTCCGAGTGACTTACTCATTTTTCTGCCTTCACCATCTAAGGCAAAACCATGGCTTAAAACTCCTTTATATGGAGCTTTACCAGTTACAGCAACAGCAGTTGACAATGAAGAGTTAAACCATCCGCGGTATTGGTCAGATCCTTCAAGATAAAGGTCAGCAGGGCGGACTAAATCTTCCCTCTCAAGGAGCACTGCTTGATGGGATGACCCGGAATCGAACCATACATCCATAATGTCTGTTTCTTTTGTAAATGTCCCGTTTGGACTTCCTGGATGTGTAAATCCTTCAGGAAGCAATTCTTTAGCTTCACGTTCGAACCAAATATTTGAACCATTTTCCCTGAATAGGTTTGAAACATGGTCGATGGTTTCATCCGTAATAATCTCTTCACCCGTTTCAGCATAGAACACTGGAATAGGTACACCCCATACACGTTGACGGGAAATACACCAATCACCACGGTCGCGGACCATATTAAATAGCCTTGTTTCACCCCAAGCAGGTACCCATTTCGTTTCCTTCACTGCTTCAAGCAAATCATCGCGGAAGTCTTTAATAGAAGCAAACCATTGAGCTGTTGCACGGTAGATAACCGGTTTCTTCGTTCTCCAATCATGTGGATAGGAGTGTGTAATAAACGAAAGTTTTAACAATGCTCCAGCCTCTTCTAAAGCCTGTGCTATCGGCTTGTTGGCAGTATCATAAAATAATCCTTCAAAACCAGGTGCTTCACTTGTCATAACACCTTTATCATCTACAGGGCACAGGACATCTAAACCATATTTTTGACCAATATAGAAGTCATCCTCCCCGTGACCAGGTGCAGTGTGAACACAGCCTGTTCCAGCATCTGTAGTTACGTGTTCACCTAACATGACTAAAGATTCACGGTCATATAAAGGATGAACGGCAACGATTCTTTCTAATTCTGCACCTTTGACCTTTTGAACAACCTCTGTATCCTCCCAGCCAACTTCCTTCGTAACCGCTTCTAGTAATGCTTCTGCAATCAAATACTTTTTATCATTAACTGCCACCACCACATACGTTAAATCCGGATGGACAGAAATACCAAGGTTTGCCGGAATGGTCCATGGGGTCGTTGTCCAGATTACAATTTGTGTATCGGAATCAAGTACCCCCTTGCCGTCCTTTACCTTGAATCCAACATAGATGGATGCTGATTTTTTGTCTTGATATTCAATCTCTGCTTCAGCTAAAGCTGATTCACTTGAAGGAGACCAATAAACAGGCTTAAGGCCTTTATAAATATAGCCCTTTTTCGCCATTTCACCGAACACTTTTATTTGCTGTGCCTCATATTCAGGCTTTAGGGTGATGTATGGATTTTCCCAATCAGCACGAACACCCAGACGCTTAAATTGAGTACGTTGATTATCAATCTGTTCAAGTGCATATTTTGTACAAAGCTCACGGAATTCAGCAACCGTCATTTCTTTGCGTTTGACACCTTTATTCGTTAATGCCTGTTCAATTGGTAATCCGTGTGTGTCCCAGCCAGGAACATATGGGGCGTGGAATCCACTCATTGATTTATAGCGGACAATCATGTCTTTTAAAATTTTATTCAAGGCATGACCCATATGGATATCCCCGTTGGCGTATGGCGGACCGTCATGTAATACAAATATCGGCCTGCCCTTCGTTCTATCTTGCACCAGTTGGTAAATATTCATTTCTTCCCATTTTGCCTGTAATTCAGGTTCTCTTTGGGGAAGATTGCCACGCATTGGAAATTCAGTTTTCGGCATTAATAACGTATCTTTATATTCCATTTCCTTTTCCTCCTGTATTCCTCTTCATCTTCATACATAACAGAATAACCATTTGACAAATAAAAAAACCCTCTCATCCCAAAAGGGACGAGAAGGTTTTAATTCCCGCGGTACCACCCTGATAGATAGCCATATTTAACGGGCTATCCGCTTTACCATTCGTAACGTGAATAACACGCCAGAGCCTACTGCCCTTATCATTAGGATTCGGTCCGGAACTCGAGGGTGATCTTCCAATCCTTCGGCCTTACCGGGCTTTCACCAACCCCGGCTCGCTTCATAAAGCCTTTGAAAAATTGTACTGTCCCTTTCATCGTCAATTTCCATTCTATATAACTATGTTTAAAAATTATATGCTAATAAAACGCCATTCGTCAAGCTAATGAATCTTCTTCTTGGTGAATTTTTAACTCTGTTGCATCTACTTCATATTCTAATAAATGATCCCAATCATCTGTATTCAGCATATCAAGCTGTGCTTCAATCAACATTTTAAAACGGGTACGGAAAACCTTTGACTGCTTCTTTAAATCCTCGATTTCCAGGGCAATCTTTCTTGCCTTCGATAGCGACTCATTTACAATCCGGTCGGCATTTTTCTCCGCTTCTCTAATAATCAGTTTTGCTTCTTTTTGAGCATTGCGTTTTACATCTTCTCCTGCTTCTTGAGCAATTACGATTGATTTGTTAAGTGTTTCTTCGATATTCACAAAATGTCCAAGACGCTCATTCATATCTTTCAAACGCTCTTCCATTTCCTTTTTCTCTCTGAGTACTAGTTCATAATCCTTGATGACCTGATCAAGAAATTCGTTTACTTCATCTTCATCGTACCCGCGAAAACCTTTATTAAACTCTTTATTGTGAATATCTAACGGCGTTAACGGCATTGATGCCACCTCCATACAATCTGATACTTCTATATGTATAAGCAAATATTCGACAAGTTTTACGAATATCCTGCTTTTTTATTAAATTATTTTTGTTTCCCTACAATAATTCGCCATTTTTCTCTTTTCGTTTTACCGTCGATCCCAACAATTTTGGCTCTTCCATGACCGCGGACGGAAATCATATCACCTGCTTCACAAGTAAACGATGGGTTTTCTATGACTGTCCAGTTAACTTTCACAAGCCCCTGTTGAATGTAAGTAAGCGATTTTTGACGTGAAATATGATAAATCCCTGAAATAATAGTATCAAGTCGTAAAGAAGATACGGTTAAATCCTGTTCGTCCCATAATTCAGTTGCAGCAATTGCATGAGCCATATCAGTTTCAACTAATTTTACCCCTGCTCTGCCAATTGATTCGACATTGCTTTTAATAAAATCACTAATTTCTTTGGCAGCAAATAGTTGAATTTGACCGTCTTTTATTAAAATGTCACCAAACTTCCCACGCTTAAGCCCCAAGGACATAAGGGTGCCTAAAACCTGACGGTGTTCAATTGTCACGAACTTCGCCGGATACTCGATGTTAAATAGACTAATTTGAAAGTTATTTTCATTAGCTTCTAAATAATCCGGGAAAATAAAAGCCCTTTTTCGTTCTACACCAAGTGTTCCGCCAAAAAGTCTAAATCTGACATCACTATTTTCTCTAATCAGCATTTTGAGGATATGCTGCTCTCTTGGATCTAGAAAATCTGTAAGTTTTGGGGTGTAATGTGTTTCAACAAAACTTCTCCAATCTATAACCTGGTCAATATATTCCCGTTCTTCCGGACGGAAATGCTGATATATGTTCATTTATGCATAACACAACCTAATGGGTAAATTACTTACGTAAGCCATAAATACACACTGCCCAGACCACTAGAAGCAAAGTTTAAAACAAGAAATGCGACAATTGGAGAGATATCCATCATTCCAAACGGCGGAATAATTTTTCTAAACGGCTCTAAATAGGGTTCACAAATTCTTGCTAGAAATTGACCAATTGTGGACTCTCTAGCATTTGGAAACCAGGACATTAAGATGTAAATAATTAAGGCCCACGAATAAATCTGGATGATCTGCTGCAATAAACTAAAAACAAAAGCCATCATCATTACCACCTTGTATTTAGATTTTCATGGTCAGGAATTAAATCCGAAATATTACCCGACACCTCGATATTATCAGGAGTACATAAAAAGATGCTCGAACCGATTTTTTGGATGTCGCCTCCGAGTGCATAGACGGCACCGCTTAAAAAATCAATTATTTGCCTGCCTTGTTCATTGTCGATACGCTGTAGGTTCACCACAACAGCCAGTCGATTTTTTAAATGGTCGGCAATATCGGCTGACTCTGAATAGGTTCTTGGTTCCACTAATATGACCTTTGACGACTTAGAAATAGTGGAAGAACCTGTAGACTTTTGGATACTTTGCAGACTAACAACATTATGACTTTTTACTGGTGTCTGTTTTTGTTTAACCGGTTCAACAGGATCTGCATACACATCATTGTTTTCATCAAATTCATCATCTAAAAAGAAAAATGTTTTTAATTTCGATTTAATCGTCATTATCTTTCTCTCCTAACCATCTTCACCGACAAGTGCTGTCCCTATTCTAACCATTGTTGCCCCTTCTTCAATAGCAATGGTAAAATCATTGGACATTCCCATTGACAGCTCTATGCAGGGTGCAAAATCTAACTGTAAGGATTGAACTTGATCACGAAGTTCTCTTAGTTTTCGAAAACAGCCCCTTAGGATCTGTTCATCATTCGTGAAAGGTGCCATTGTCATTAAACCTACCACACTAATATTTTCGAATGGGTGCAATGATTCAATAAAGGAAATTGCCTCTACTTCAGATAAGCCGTGCTTTGATTCTTCACCGGATACATTGACCTGAACCAGACATTTTATCTTTTTATTAGCTCGTTTATTAATTTCTTCAGCAAGTGATAGCCGATCCAAAGAATGAATATAATCTACCTTATCAATGACATTTTTCACCTTACGGGTTTGAAGTGTCCCTATATAATGCCATTTCGGCTTGTCCTGTAATACTTCCCACTTTTCAAGCAGTCCCTCATCACGGTTTTCTCCCAGATTTCTTATTCCTGCTTCAAGCGCTTCCCTTGCTCTTTCTATGCTGACATATTTCGTAACGGCAATTAATTTCACTTCATCGGTACCCCGATGCACCTTATGACATGCATCATTTATTTGTTGACGAATTGTTTTCAGATTATCAGTTACTTTCATTAAAGATCCGAAGTCTCCTTCCAGCCAATAAAACTAAGCATTCTTCCAGTACTACCATGGTCGCGGCGGTGTGAGAAAAATTCCTCACGATTACAGCTAGAGCATAGTTCTGTGATAGAAATATTCTCATCCGGTACACCCGCTGCCAAAAGAATTTGCCTATTCAATTCACGTAAATTTAACGAAAATTGCCCCTCGCTAAGTAAATTATAGGGTAATACGCCGCCATCTTCTAGTGATTTTTCTACAAAGTTCATAACATACTTATCAACAATATAACATTTTTCACAAATAGATGGACCAATTGCGACAAAAATCCGGTTTGATTGAATTCCTTCCCGGCTCCAGGCCATGACCATTTTCTTAGCTATTTGTCCAACCGTTCCCTTCCAGCCTGCATGTGCGATACCGATCATCTTTTTTTCAGGAGCAATAAAAAAAGAGGGACGCAGTCAGCAAAGCAAAGTGTTAGCAGGACACCCTCTTCATCCGTATAAAGTCCATCTGTACCTTTAAAGGAATTATCATAGGAATTGGATCCTTTGCCTCGATCTGCTTTCGTTACTTTTTTCAAAATACTATCATGGATTTGCTCTGCACCAACCCAAGAATTTAATGGGAACTTAAGTAATTCAGCCACTTTTTCTCTATTTGAACAAACATTTAATGCATCATCATCCACATGAAAACCAAGGTTAAGGGACTTATGGTCTCCAGTACTGAAACCGCCTCTTTTAGTAGTGAACCCGGTAACTAATTCCGGAAATTGCCGGCACCAGCTTTCAATGGTTAAAATGGACTGATTTTTTAAAACAAAGGGTTCCATGTCCATACCTCTTCTATTTTTCTATAGTTTACCATGAAATGAAAAAATGTTCACCGTAAAGTACATCTAGGATCTTTATACCTCCTCGGATATGTGCTCTAGTCCGCCCTTATACCTTACCAAAATGACATCCTGACCAATTTTAATAATGTTTTTCCAGGGAATGACAATGTCTTCATCTTTCCCGAAAAAGCCCAATACTCTGCCGTTGCCTGAGATGACGACCGCTTCAATTTTTCCGGTCGTTAAATTGATTTCAATATCCCCAATATTCCCCAGCCTTTTTCCATCAGATACATTGACGACATCTTTTATCTGAAATTCAGAAATTTTTACCACCTGCACCACTCCCAATTACATTACTATCATAACTATATGTGGGCAGATGTAATTTTATCTTTAATACAGAAAAATAAAGCTGCCCGGCATGGACAGCTTTAACTTTGTATATTTTTATTCATTTGTTTAATGGCAGCTTTTTCAAGGCGGGATACCTGGGCTTGGGAGATTCCAATTTCATCTGCCACTTCCATTTGTGTTTTTCCTTGAAAAAACCGCTTCCGTAAAATTAACTTTTCACGTTCATTTAATCTCCGCATGCCTTCTTTTAAGGCAATTTCTTCAATCCAATGAATATCTTTATTTTTCTCGTCGCTTAATTGGTCCATGACGTAAATAGGGTCGCCGCCATCATTATAAATCGGTTCAAACAGTGACACCGGATCCTGTATGGCATCAAGTGCAAATACGATTTCTTCATGGGGGACTTCCAAGACCTTGGCAATTTCTTCAGCAGTTGGTTCACGTGAGGTTTCGCTCATTAATCGTTCCCTGACTTGAAGTGCCTTATAGGCGATATCCCTCAAAGAACGTGAAACGCGAATCGGGTTATTATCACGTAAGTACCTTCGAATTTCTCCAATAATCATTGGTACGGCATAAGTAGAAAACTTTACGTTTTGACCTAAATCGAAGTTATCAATCGATTTCATTAGTCCAATACAACCAACCTGAAATAGGTCATCAACAAACTCGCCTCGGTTGTTAAACCGCTGAATCACACTTAATACGAGACGTAAATTTCCGTTGACAAGCTTTTCCCTGGCAGTTATATCGCCCTCTTGCATTTGCTTGAAGAGTATTCTCATTTCTTCGTTTTTTAAAACAGGAAGTTTTGATGTGTCTACACCGCAAATTTCGACTTTATTTCGAGTCAATCCTTTTCCCTCCTCACAGGAGCTGCTGTACAAAAAACAGTATCTCCTTGAGAAGGAAAAATATGCACCTGTCTCCACTGAAGGAAGGGTGGGTATTTGTCGAAAAATGCGATTTAATCATGAATAACAATGGTTTTACTGCTGGAAAAAAATTTCTTTTCTACACCATTTTGTTAAATTCTTTTCGTAATCTTTTAATGATTCTTTTTTCTAATCTTGAAATATATGATTGGGAAATACCAAGCATGTCAGCCACATCTTTTTGGGTCTTTTCTTCACCATTCGTCAGACCAAATCTGAGCTCCATAATTTGCTTTTCACGGTCGGTCAGCTGGTGTAATGCTTTGGACAATAGCTTCCTATCCACATTAGCTTCCAGGTCCTTTGTGATAATATCATCATCGGTTCCAAGTACATCTGATAACAACAGTTCATTTCCATCCCAATCAATGTTTAATGGTTCATCAAAGGAAACCTCTGATCTAATTTTATTATTACGCCGTAAGTACATAAGAATTTCATTTTCAATACATCTTGAAGCGTATGTAGCAAGTTTTATTTTCTTCTCCGGGTTAAAGGTATTCACAGCCTTAATTAAGCCAATGGTTCCGATGCTGATGAGATCCTCTATATTAATACCTGTATTTTCAAACTTTCTGGCAATGTAAACGACAAGCCTAAGATTTCGTTCAATTAAGATTGATCGAGCTGCCTTATCACCGACAGGCAGCTTTTTTAATAACATTTCTTCCTCGTCCTTACTTAAAGGAGGCGGCAGGGCTTCGCTTCCGCCAATATAATAAACTTCATCCGTTTTGATGCCCAGCTTAATTAACAACTTATACCAATAGTAAGATAAGCGAAATCTCCATTTTTTCATGCATGTTCCTCCTTCTAAAATATGTTTTACTGAGTATAGTATTATTAACTTACTTTCACAGACTCACCTTGCAGCTTTGGTCCCGTCAGCATTTTCGGATGGACAATACATTCAAAAGCATCATCGGATGAAAGCTGCTGCAGTGTGAAGGATACAAGCCCCTTTTCACATACAAATTGATCATCGTTATGTTCGATTAAAATACAATCAGGTTTTATAGCCAGTATAAGCTGATGTTCCTTTCCAACCACTCGGCAGGGGACGATTCTCAGTCTATTTTGCCATTCATCGGGTAAAAGCAGGTTTCCCATAATAAATGATTCAGGATCCAATGCGATATCCCCGATTGGTTTCGGTACAGCATCCAATTGATTTTTGATAGAGACAAACATCACTGGCATTTTGGATAAAGGATCATATAGCTGATTACCGCTATCCACTAAACCCTTAAATAACAAGCTTTCACTTCCCAGCTTCAATCTCACAGTGACAATTTGTTCGTATTGAATTTTTGTCATCTCCATCGTTTCAATATTTTTTCTGCCGAAGTGCCATGCAACAGGAAAGCCAACTAAGACAAAAAGCCAACTAACCGGGTCACCAAATCCTTTTAGAACATTTACCGTCAACTCTTCATCATACTGAATAAAAAAATGGACCCCCATTAATCCCCCGCCAATTAAAAAGGTAGAAACATAGAGTGTCATCAGTGCCTTCAGGAAAAAAGACAGCCGTTTATACCCAAAAACTATTAATACCATTAGAACGGAACAAATTAATTTTGAAATAGGATGGCCCGAATAAACATTTAATGGTGTAAACGATAATAAAATGATCAGTGAGCCAATAAAGCCCCCTACAAGCAATCGCCAAACCCGTACCTTTCTTTTTAGAAAAATAGCTGTTAAATAAAGTAGAAGGCTATCAAATAAAAAATTTAGAGCCCAGATTACATCTAAATAGACAATCAAACAGCTTCCTCCTTTAATTGACTGCACTATTAATCTGTTTACGAAAAAGTATAACGTAGTTATAGGGCTGAAGTGTGTCACTTTCTGTAATCAAAAAAACAGAAGTTTCCACTATTAACATCGGATGTTGTCACATAATAAAGTAGGGAAACCTCTTTCGAGGCTTCCCCCTTATCAAACCGTACGTGCCCTATTAAGGCATACGGCTTACCAATGTGTTACAAATGGTCAATACGTTGCCAATCTTTGAGCATATTTCATTTTGCGGACACGGTCAGGAGTATAATACTCTTGACCCTTTTCTTTTGCCTTTAGGATTCGTCTTTCCTGTTCTTTCTTTTGCTTTTCTTTCATTCGAAGAATGTAACTTTCTAGAGAAAAGCCATATATCTTGTGGTAGTAATACCAGTATGAAGGGATAAGTCCAATAATAGCAAAGAACTCATTATTCCATTTTGTTTTCATCGCATGACCTTTTCTTTGGCTAGGGTGTTTGTGAATCATGGCTACTCTTAACCTTTGTCGAATATAGCCATCTATCGCAAGTAGTTCTTTCCCAAATGCTTTAAAGAAGCATGAACTGTTAAATCCGTGTTCTTCATTTGCCTTAATTGCTTTATAAATATTGAGAAAATAGTTTACTTTTCCTCGAATCACTGGGTTAACATACTCAATCCACTTTTCCTTACTCAGAGTGAGTGTTTTCTTCGTCTTGACTTTGATTTTCTGGCGAAAATCATTCCAAGTTGATTCTTTCGGTTTAGCTATATAGTATGGCTTACCATCCTTCTTGCGTTTTCTCCAGTGTTCGAAAGTGAATCCCATAAAGTCAAAGTCATCATCATCGAAGTTTACAAATTTTGTTTTCTCCGTTGCAAGTTCCAACCCAAGTTCGGCTAATTTCCTTTTCGTAATATCTGCCGCTCTCTTTATGTCTTCTTTGGTTTTTGCGAATAACAAAAAGTCATCGGCGAATCTTACAAAACGAATATTGTTTTCAGCCCAGATCCAATCAAGTTCATTTAAATATACGTTCGCTAGTAACGGAGAAATAACCCCTCCTTGCGGAGTGCCGGTATCTGTTGAGTGAAATTTACCTTCTTCCATATAACCAGCTTTTAGCCACAACCAAATCATATCTAACACTGTACCATCTGCGATGTATTTATTTAATACTCTCATCAGCTTCTTATGTGGGATATTATCGAAAAAGCCTTTAATATCTGCATCGAAGATGTAATTATATCCTTGTTCGATATTCGCCATGATTATTTGCAGGACACGTTCTGCACCAACATTTGGTCTGTATCCACATGACCATTTGTGAAAGATATCCCTTTCGAATTTCGGCTGAAGTACATTTACTATTGCCTGTTGGACAATTCTATCTTCAATATTCGGAATGCCTAAGGGTCGCTTTTTGCCATTTTTCTTAGGAATATAATGTCTTCTTACTGGTGACGGCTTATACTCTTTATTTCTCAGTCTCTGTAGAAGCGAGTCCAGATTTTCATCTAAGTGATATCTATAGCTGTCAATTGTTTCGCCATCAATACCACCTGACCCGTTGTTGGCTTCTACCTTTTCCCAAGCAGCTTTTAGCCTTCTGTCGAAAAGTATTTGTCCATAAATACTATGCCATTTGAATTTTAACGTATGATTCATTACATATTCCGCACCCTTCATTGTGTACATTCAGTTCGTTTATACCGAGGTATCGTTTTCTGTTAACATTACACATCTTTACAGATGTGGAGCCACAAGGTCGTTCCCCTTCCGTTCATGCATGGTTTAGTCCATACACTACTTCCGTACTATGAGAACGTCTGACTTCTCCATTCACATCTAGCATTTCGGATTACCCTTATAGGTAGATGTCCCTTTGGGTTGGAATGGAGACCTCACGGGGTCATCGCACCTTCCTTCTAAACATACCCAGCACCATCACTTGATAAATTGCCTCTATCCGGCTGATTCATTGGTATAGAGACCACTAATGTTATAGTGGGCTTCCCATTATATTCGCATAGTCGCCAACTTACCCTGCCGCCGTGCTTCACACTTATTGCATTTGGGTCTGCTTATCCGACTGCGGGTCTCTCGATTGTCCGCATCTCCTTCAGACATCACCTCACGGTGATGCCCTAGATTAGTCTTCACTAGTTGTATCAGCACTCTAGTGGAAGGATTTTCACCTTCGGGAAAACGAGTCTTCTAGGATTCGGGAGCCGTGTTTATCGCAATAACGTACTCCAACCTTTAACAACTCATTCAGTGCAGTTCTACTGCACAAGGTACGACTGCCTGTCGCACAAAAAATGCATGACCCTTTTTGGGCCATGCATGTTTATTAGTATTTACTTTTAACGTCTGCGATTACGATTTCTCAAGAAGGTTGGAATGTCGAGAGCATCCTCTTGGGATGCATTCGTGTTTCGTACTGGTTCCTGCGGTGCTTCTTCACGTTTATGTTCTCTCTTAACGGTACCAGTGTTGCCAGCTCCACCAGTCGGTTTTACCTGCCCGAAAGACGGACGGGTTACTTTTGGCTGAGAAACCTCTTCATTAAAGCCAGTTGCAATGACGGTTACGATGATCTCATCTTTTAATGTTTCATTAATAACCGAACCGAATATCATATTAACTTCTTGATCAGTTGCAGTTGCAACGATATCAGCAGCTTCTTGCACCTCATAAAGACTTAAGTTTGCTCCACCGGTAATATTCATTAATACACCCTGTGCCCCATCAATAGATGTTTCTAACAAAGGTGAATTAATAGCTTTTTTGGCAGCCTCAGTAGCACGGTTTTCACCTGCTGCAACACCGATTCCCATTAATGCCGAACCTTTATTAGACATAATGGTTTTTACATCCGCGAAATCTAGGTTAATTAACCCAGGGGTAGCAATTAAATCAGAAATACCCTGAACCCCTTGGCGAAGGACATTATCTGCCTCACGGAACGCCTCAAGCATTGGCGTGCTTTTATCGACAATTTCAAGGAGACGATCATTTGGAATGACAATAAGTGTATCGACGGCTTCTTTCATTGAACCAATTCCACCAGAAGCTTGGTTTGACCGCTTTTTACCTTCAAATGTAAATGGACGGGTAACAACACCAACAGTCAAAGCACCTAAATCTCGCGCAATTTGTGCAATTACTGGTGCTGCCCCAGTACCTGTACCTCCGCCCATTCCTGCCGTTACAAACACCATATCAGCACCACGAAGTGCTTCTTCAATCTGTTCCTTACTTTCTTCGGCAGCTTTTTTACCTACCTCCGGATTAGCCCCTGCTCCCAGTCCACGAGTCAGCTTCGCACCAATCTGCATTTTCACTTCCGCTTTTGAAAGATTTAAGGCTTGTGCATCTGTGTTTACAGCGATAAACTCAACACCTTGAACACCATGTTCAATCATTCGATTTACTGCGTTATTACCGCCTCCGCCAACCCCAATTACTTTAATTGTTGCAAGAGAATCTAAATTTGTATCAAATTCTAACATGACAAATCCTCCTAATTCGTCGATTTACCTTTTCACTTATTCGAAAAAGTAACCAAGGAATTTTTTTACTTTTGATGACATCTTATCTTCCGGATGTTTTTCTACTTTTGCTTTAGGTTGATGTTGTTTTGGTATCCTTTTTTCGATTGGCTCAGTAACAGCTGACGTACTACCATTTGTTCCACCTGGTAATCTAGTATTCTTGTAAGCATATTTTATCAAGCCAACCGCTGTTGTGTATTGAGGTTCTCTTACACCAATATAGTCTGGTGAGGCGATTCGAACTGGATTTTGAAACATATCCTGGGCAAGTTCCAAGACACCCTGCATTTTTGCTGTACCACCTGTTAGGACAAAACCACCTGGTAATTCATTAACACCTAGACGTTTTAATTCATGTGCAATTAATTCAAAGATTTCTTCCATTCTTGCCTCTATAATTTCAGATACATAGAGCTGATTAAATTGCTGATGCTGGTCACTCCCAATGATTGGAACACTGAAGAATTCATCTTCTGAGGCATTGTCATAGAAGGCATGTCCATATTTAACCTTGACTATTTCAGCATCCTCTGTGGAAGTGTGCAAGACTTTGGAAAGGTCATTCGTAAGAAGATCTCCGCCAACAGGAATGACACCTGTTGCCTTTAAAAATCCTTCTTCAAACACAGCTATTGTCGTAGAGCCCCCGCCAATGTCAATAAGGGCAACACCGAGATTTTTTTCATCCCTAGATAAGGCGAAATCCCCTGCTGCTAATGGTTGCAGAATAATGTCTAAAATTTCAAGTCCCGCACGTTCTACACAGCGTAATGTGTTAATAATAATGGATTTCGATCCGGTAATAAGTGTCCCATCCATTTCTAAACGGACACCGATCATTCCACGCGGATCATTAATCTCATCCTTACCGTCTAAAATAAATTGTTTTCGAATGACTCCGATATTTTCTCTTTCCGGTGGAATGGAACCCACATGTGCTGCTTCAATGACACGAATGACATCCTCATTGGTAATTTCTCGGTTTTGGCTAGAAACTGCAACAATACCGTGACAGTGCTGAAGTTGGATATTGTTCCCTGAAATACCAACCACCACTTCCCGGATCTCCATCCCAATCATTCTTTCTGCCTGCTCAATTGCCCGCTTTATAGAATGAACGGTGTCGTCCATGTCGACAATCGATCCTTTTCGTAGGCCTTCAGATTTCACATTGCCAACACCGATAATATTTAATGAGTCTTTCCCCGAGTCATTGACCATTTCACCAATGATTACTTTTACACTGGATGTACCGATGTCAAGACTAACATATATTTCATTGCTGTTCATTCTTTGGCACCTCCTTTTAATCTCCCTGAGTTGAACAACAATTTATTTTGTTCAATAAAATTTCCCATAGTAATATCTTATAAAAATATTCGTCACAACAACATATTTCCCTTTAAAAAATATCAATTTTTTTCGATTTTTTCTTTATTTGTTGACCATTTCGTCAATAATATTCGTCTTATGACGGCAATATTTTGAAACAACCTGACACCAAATGCAAAAACTGCTGCTAAATACAAGTCTACACCAAGATGAACACCGAGAAAAGCTAAACTTGCAGCAAGTATTATATTAAAAAAGAATCCCGAAACAAACACCTTTTCATCATAAATATTTTGTAAGTATGCCCTGATTCCACCGAAAAGCGTGTCGAATGCCGCAAGGACAGCAATCGACAAATAATTGGAATATTCTTCAGGAATGCGAATTTCCGTTAATAACCCAAGAATAATCCCAAGAACGAGTCCCATAAACGGAAGCCACATTAGGAATTGCTCCCTTCTTTGACCGGCTCCATATACTTTATACGAATGGAATGGTCATAGGCAGGAATAGTAATAGATGGATTTGGCGCAGAAACATTCAGTCTTAAGTTTTCAGTGAAAAATTCATCCCTTGCTTTTGAGACCTTCATCCGGTTAGATATTTTTTCAGCCGTATTCATTTCATTTACACCAACTTTTATTTCTACAGGTAAACTTCTGATTGTATGTCCATCAATTTTGGTTTCACCATTAATATCCCTAATCACGGTGCTATTAATGATCCTTTGCCCGTCTATTGCGACATATTTCGCATCATACATATTTACTTCATTTAATAATCTTTTTAACAGCTCAGGAGAAACGACTCTTGTCACCGGAGCTCCCAATTGAACACTTTCAATAACAGGTTCAATTTGTAAAGTAATACCAGGCCCTGAAACCTCAGTGAGTCCTGCTTCTGTTTTCAATTCCTCTATTGTTTCCTTTAACACTTGTCCCTTACTTTGATTCCGTTTAGACTCATAGGCTGATAGTTTCACTTCATTCGAACGAATTTCGTTTAGCAAACCAGATTGAAGTTCTTTTTCTTTTAATAATGCCTCGCGGAGCTGCCAAATATCACGTGTATCCCGCTCAACAGGTTTTTTTATCGTTTGGAATTGAATGGCAATCATGAATCCCACTACTGTTGCGATTAAAGTAAAGCTTATATTCATTTTCGGTTTGTCCACTTTTTTCACCTAACCTTATAGAAAAGCGCAAGCGCCCTGGTCAGCGTCGTATGGCCTGGAGCGCTCCAACTGAGATAAAGGAAACACGAAGAGCGTCAGCGATTCGATGTTGACTTATCGTAGGGCGGAGGGCGAAGGACACTAGCCGCTAGGGTGCTGGAGCTAGACAATTCTCTAAGTCGAAATTAAAACCTCTAATTATTAAAATATTGTGGACACTGATTAACTGCTTATAATAGGATTTAGGACAATTTCATTTATCTTTTCCAGGGTAAAAACAAGATTATCATTGACTAATTGATCCTTTACTCCTCCGGTCAAGTTCAATGCGGACGAGAGAACATCTGGTTCACCTATTGCAGAAATAACGAACGGTGCAGGATATGGAACACCATCAACCGTAATAACGGGACCATTACAAACAATATAGGAATGACTCGTTAACCTTTGTCCATTTATAGCAATTGCCACAGCACCGGAGATATAAAGCTCATTCACCACCTTAAAAACATGATGTTCATGAACTAAATAATTGTTTATATTACTCTCCTTTGGGTCATATGCCCCATCAGAAAGAGTAATCTTTACTCCTTTTCCTTTTACCTTCACCTTTCCTAGATACATCCGGTACTTCTCAGCATCTTCAGCTAGGTTTAGGAAAACTTGTGCTTCTTTGGAAAGATCCTTTTCATTTTTAAGAACCTCTTCTTGCTTTTGATTTAACTCCCTTTGAAGCTTTTGATTCGTTTCCTCTTGGGCGATTAATTGATCCCTTAATGTCAGGGTCTTTTCATATTGATTATCCGACATGTCCCATTTTTTTGTTTGATTTTCTTTTTGGGTTAGATGATAGGAAAAGGCCAACATAAATCCCAAAACAAGGAAGACAAGGGACATGATAAAATGCTTACCCTTCACCTTTATCTTTTTCAACTTCTGTTTCCTCCACTTCCGGTTCAAAAGCCTTAAAATATGAACCTACTTCCAAGTCAATGATCCCCTTTTTGCTAGGGTCTAATTGGCTAATGATTGAAGGATAATGGACCATCTTTTCCGAAAAAGTTCTAAGTGTAGCACTTACTTCAAAGCCGTCATTCATAAATAAGGAAATATGATACTGATCAGTTTTTTTCGGAGAATAATGAATTTCAGAAATGGAGTTTAAAATTTCACTTGGAAGAATTTCTAACTCTTTTACCATTTGGTTAAGGACTTTACCTTCGGTGAATTCGAAAAGAATCGGAGAATTAACTGGGATTATTTCCGTTTTTCTATCTTTTAAAATTTTTCCATTTTCCATAACAGGATAAAAAGTTGTATCTTGCTTAAGATATGCAACCCTTTTATGTTCTTTAACCTGAATTAGGATGGTGTTTGGCCAATGAATGTTGATTTTTGCCTTATTAATTTCGGATAACTGTTCAAGCTTTAAAGTGACATCCGTTTTACTTACTTTCCAAATATTTGTATTATTTGTAATACCGCTTATTTTCATTAATTCACGATCTGAATATACTTCATTTCCTTTAACTGTAATATTTTTCACATGACTCAATGGTGATTGAGTATAGGCAACAACGACAATCATGGTAAAAAATAAAATAAGCAAAAGTACGAGCCTCCTGTTTGCCTTTCGCCGCCTTTGCTCCTTTAATTTTGGTATTCGATCCTCTAGAGCAACAATTTTACCCTTTTCCATTTATTTTTCCTCCAAATAAAAAGCAGTTGCCCTAATTTACTAAAAGCTTGTCCACTAAAACAAGTTAAAGGTTACTCAAAAAAAGAGAAACAACGGCACGAAAAATCATGCCGTTATTCGTTCCCATTAGTTTTTCCTCGTATAATGTTTATCAGTAATTATAACACAATATTTGTCATTCGTAAGGGATTTCTTACAAGAAAAGTAAGCTAAAATTTTGGAGCGTTAATTTGACGCCCTCGGCTATCTTCTTCCGATTATTTCCACTTCTGTTTCCATTTTCACCTCATAAAGACTATAAATGGTATCCTTGACATGCTGGATTAATGCAAGTACATCGCCCGCGGTCGCATTTCCGGCATTAACAATGAAATTGCCATGCATTTCAGAAATTTTTGCCCCGCCAATACTGAATCCTTTTAAGCCGGCAACTTCTATTAGTTTTCCTGCATAATTTGGCAGTGGATTTCTGAAAATACTGCCTGCACAAGGAAAATTCCACGGCTGTGTATCTTTTCGATAATCTTTATTGTGCTGCATTTTTTCAACTATTACAGCGCGCTCCCCAAGCGCAAGCTGAAAAACGGCTTCCACAACAATACCCGGTCGTTTCTTCTGCAGAACGGACGTTCTGTAGGAGAACTCCATTTCTTCATTCGAAAGCCACTCCATCGTTCCATCGTCAAATAATATATGTGCCCTCGTTAATACTTTGCTAATATCTGAGCCATGCGCACCGGCATTCATATAAACTGCTCCGCCGACAGACCCTGGGATCCCACTGGCAAATTCAAGTCCCGTCAGCCCTTTTTTACTGATTATGGTGGATAAGCTGACAAGTGAGTGACCGCCTCCGACTGTAATCTCGGTACCATTTACCTCAAGATGTCCTAAACCAGAACCGAGTTTAATCACTGCTCCCTCAATCCCTTTGTCAGATACTAATAGGTTGGAACCCCTGCCAATCGCACGCCAATTAAGACGGTGTTTTTTTATCACGGTCATTACCTGTTTTAAATTTTCCACTGATGAAGGCTCAATAAAAAGATCAGCTGGGCCGCCAATTTTTATTGTTGTGTGATTAAGAAGGGGCTCATTTTGTTTCACTTTCCCAATATTTAAATTTTGCAATTCTGTTAAAATTGCGTTCATGTTTACCACCCTTACTTTCAAGATGCGTTTATTTCAGTTTATGCACAAAAATATTTTGGGCTACCTTTGCTTTACTTTTTAATAAGTTGTTTCATTACAGCGTAAAGTCTGCTAGCTGAATCCGGGACACCCATTTTTTTAGCTTTTAGTTTCATGTCTTGTAAATTATCCTTATTCAGGAGAATTCGATCAATGTGATTCACAAGACTTTTATTATTTAGATCCTTTTCTAAAAGCAATTCTGCGGCACCATGATCACTTAATGACCGGGCATTTTTTTCTTGATGATTATTTGTCACATACGGACTTGGGACAAGGATGCTTGGAATACCAAGTGAAGTAATTTCGGCAAGAGTAGTTGCTCCCGCTCTTGATACAACCAAATCAATTCCAGCAAGAACTTCCGGCATATTGTGAATAAACGGCTTTATCACTACATTGTTTGGACTGCCAACTAATTCTACTTCCTTCTTGACATCTTCATAATGGACGTCACCTGTAATATAGAGAATCTGATAGGGTTTTTCAGCCAATTCAGCGAAGGCTTTCACGACCGACTCGTTGATTGGCCGTGCACCACGGCTGCCACCGAAGATGAGGACAGCAGGTTTAGTTGTGCTAAGACCTGCTGATAGACGGCCTTTTATTCCATCCTTGCCAATGACCTCGGAAGCCCGCGGATTCCCCGTGAAAGCAATTTTATCACTAGGGAAATATGCTTTTGCTTCCTCGAAACAAATAGCAATTTTATTTACATACCGGCTTAAGAACTTGTTGGTCAGACCCGGTACACTATTTTGCTCATGAATAATTGTTGGAATCCGCAGCTTATGTGCAGCATACACAACAGGCCCGCACACATATCCTCCCGTTCCAATAACAATGTCAGGCTTAAATTCTTTTAGTATTCTTTTGCTGTCCTTCACACCTTTTAGAAAACGAAAAACCGTTTTGACATTTTCGATGGAAAGCTTTCTTTTAAATCCGGTAATATGGATTGATTTAAATGCAATATTTTCCCTAGGAACGATTTTACTCTCCAATCCATTTACTGTACCTATGTATAGAAACTCAGCATCTTTGTTCTCTTTTTGAATTTCTCTGATCAGTGCGAGTGCAGGATAAATATGTCCACCAGTCCCGCCACCGCTAACTACTATTTTCATTTTCTCACCTCTAAAAAGTTGCTAAACACATTCTACTATAAAAACATAAGAAAAAACGCGAATGAAAAAAGAATGTTACCTAAATGTAATGAACTATTTTGATTAAAAATAAAAAGAACCCTGCCACCGAACAGGGTATCATTTTTAATATCTTGAATAACGGCTAATATTTAGGAGAACACCGATAGCCATCAACATCAAGGTTAATGAGGAGCCCCCATAGCTTAAAAATGGCAGTGTTATACCAGTTACCGGCATTAGTCCGGTAACAACACCGATATTAATCATCACTTGGATGGCCACCATGGCGATAATTCCCACAGCAAGAAAGCTACCATATAAATCTGGAGCCCCAAGTGCAATGCGGATTCCACGCCATAACAATAGTGCGAACAAGAGCAGGATAAAAGAGCCGCCAATAAACCCTAATTCTTCGGAAAGAATGGCAAAGATAAAGTTTGTTTGCGGTTCTGGTAAGTAAAAGAACTTCTGCCTGCTTTCACCAAGACCAAGACCGAATAAACCTCCGGGGCCGATTGCATAAAGGGATTGAATTATTTGAAACCCACTGCCTAATGGATCTGACCAAGGATCCAAAAACGAAGTGATCCTCTTTATTCGATATGGAGCGGAAGCAATTAAGCCAACAAACCCCGCCACACCCAATAGTCCCAGAAGAGCAAAATGTCTGACGCGTGCACCGGCAATAAATATCATCACCACGCAGGTTCCCATCATAACCGTTCCTGTACCCAAATCAGGCTGGAGCATGATCATAGCAAAAGCAATAAAAGCAAGGCCCAACGAAGGGACAAGTCCTTTTTTAAAAGAAGTAATTAGCTTTTGCCGCTCTGAAAGGTATTTTGCCAGAAAAGCAATCATCGCCAGTTTCATAAATTCTGAAGGCTGAATCGAAAACGCGCCTACTCCTATCCAGCTTCTTGAGCCATTGCGAACATTCCCAATACCAGGTATCAAGACTAGCACTAACAAAACAAAGCAAACAATTAATATGGTTTTGGCCCAAGTTCTCCATGTCCAATAGTTAATGTTCATAATAAAAAACATGGCAGCAACCCCGACACCGGCGAATAAGGTTTGCCTTTTAGCAAAGAAAAAGGAATCATCAAATTTAAATTCAGCCCATATTGCACTCGCGCTGTAAACCATAATGAGCCCTATTGCCAGCAGCGTAAAAGTGACAATCATTAAAATAAAATCAGGAGTTGTTCTCTTTGTCGGCACCGCTATACACCTCAACCACGAGTTTTAGGGCTTAGCAAGTATACTTTGCTGAACCTAGATCAGGATCTAGTTCCAGGCCATACGCCCGCTGCTTTACAGGCGCTTTCGCTTTCCTTTGTACAAGCCCTTATTTAAGCTTATGCACCGCTTCGATAAAAATGTCTCCCCTGACTTCAAAACTTTTATATTGATCCCAACTGGCGCAGGCAGGAGACAATAATATGACGTCCCCCGATTCGGAGTATCGATATGCTTCAGGCACTGCCTTTTCCACATTATCGACACGGTTGATTATTTTTATTCCCGCCTCTCGACCGATCCGCTCAATCTTAGGGGCAGTTTGACCAAAAGTGACTAACACCTTCACATGTTTCAAATAGGGAAGCAATTCATCAAATTCATTACCGCGATCAAGCCCTCCTGCAAGCAGGATCACGGGTGCTTCAAACGCAGCCAGCGCCTTGATCGTCGCTAAACTATTCGTCGCCTTTGAATCATTATAGACCCTTCGCCCATTAACATTAGCAACATATTGCAAACGGTGCCTGACACCAGTAAAGGTTCTGAGCACCTCTTGGATTGCGTTATTTTCGACCCCCGAAAGTTTAGCTGCAGCCATGGAAGATAAGATATTTTCTAGATTATGTACCCCTGGTAAGGCTATTTCATCGATATTCATTACTTTTTCACAATTAAACATAATCCAGCCATCTCGCAGAAAAGCACCTTCCGTTAATTCTTTCTTTGTGGAAAACGGGATGATATTGGCTTTAGATTGCCGTGCGATTTCCATTGTTTCTTCTTGGTCGGCGTTTATGATTAAATATTCCAGCTCTGTCTGGTTTTTCGTAATATTCGCTTTAGCACGAATGTATTCCTGCCGTGTTCCGTGATAATCCAAATGTGCATCATAAAGGTTTGTTATGATCGCAATTTTCGGATTAAAAGATTCGATTCCCATTAACTGGAATGAGGATAATTCGATGACAATGGTATTATCCTTTGTAGCCTCTTCAGCCACACCAGAAGCCACTGTCCCAATATTCCCGGCAATTAATGGCTGCTTCTTTCCTGTTTTCAACATTTCAAAAAGTAGTGTTGTTGTAGTAGTCTTTCCATTCGTTCCAGTAATAGCAATAAATGGCGCTTCGGAAATTTCATACGCAAGCTCTACTTCCGTAATGACAGGGATTCCCTTTTCAATAGCCCCTTCAATCAATGGATTATGATAGGGAATTCCCGGATTTTTTACAATCAGTTCGAATCCCTCATCAAGCAGTCCAATTGGATGTTCACCACAAATCACCTTAATCCCTTGCTCTAATAACCCTTGTGCTTCGGGATTTTCCGATAATGGCTTTTTATCGTTGACTGTTACAAATGCTCCAAGCTTATGTAGCAAAGTAGCGGCTGTTACACCGCTTTTGGCCAATCCAAGCACTAGAATTTTTTTATGTTGATACGATTCAATCTGTCTCACTTACAACCACACCTCGATATAGATACCTAGTATCGCAAATAATAAACCAACACTCCAAAATGTAACGACTACCCGCCACTCCGACCAGCCCACCAATTCATAATGATGGTGTAAGGGACTCATTCGAAAAATTCGTTTCCCTGTGGTCTTGAAAGAAGCAACCTGAAGAATCACGGACAATGTTTCGATGACAAAAACGCCGCCGATAATAATGAGCAGGATCTCAAGTTTTGTTAAAATGGCAATTCCTGCAATGGCACCGCCGAGTGCAAGCGATCCTGTATCACCCATAAATACTTTTGCCGGATGGGCATTAAAAACCAAAAACCCTAAGACTGCACCAACTACAGCAACCGAGAAAACAGCAATTTCAAAATTATTTTGGTTCCACGCCAGTACAGCAAATGCTCCAAAAGCAATCGCCGCTGTGCCTGATACCAAACCATCCAGTCCGTCCGTAAGGTTCACTGCGTTTGAGAATCCCACAAGCCAGAAGATGATAAAAAATACATATGCCCAGCCTAAATCAATCGAGTAATCCCAAAATGGAAGATTAATTTCTGTGGATAGTCCTGTATGTTTATAGATTAAATAAAAGATAACGGAAATAATAATTTGGCCTAAAAGCTTTTGCCTTGAAGTTAGGCCTAGATTTCGTTTCAAAACCACTTTGATAAAATCATCTAAAAACCCGAGTAAACCGAACCCAAATGTCACAAATATAAGTAATAATGCTGTAACCGGAATTTGATCCGAGTATTTCCCAATCATGACCAAAGTGGTAATGATGATCGAGAATAAAATCATGACACCGCCCATTGTTGGCGTACCTGATTTTTTTTGATGTGATTTTGGTCCTTCTTCCCGAATGCTTTGTCCAAATTTCAACCTTCTTAAGAAGGGAATAAAAAGGGGAGAAAGTAAAACTGAAATGAGGAACCCCATGATAATTGTGAAAAAAATAACTTGCTCCTTCATTTTATCCCCTCCTTCCGGCATCATTCGATCGTTTATTTGTCAACTTTTCTAGTATCCCAGCTATATCATATGATTGTTTGTTTTTATTAAGAAGTTTTTTATTTGAAAATATAAAGTTCGTAATCTCCATGTGCTTAATCGATTCTCCGTCTAATTTTTCATAATAATGTGTTAGGATCTCATTTACCGCCCAAGCCATATCCGTTGTAAAAAAAACAGGGAAATATGTTGGTGTGTATCCTGGAAGTTTTTCTTCTTGATCCCAGATAGCGGCGATTGCTCCATTGGCAATCGCTTCTAAAAGATCCTCAGATTCCTTATTTATGGCTACAAATAAACCTTTCGGCTGATTGGTATTTGCATGATCCGTAATCGTATGAAACACCATTTCATCCTGGATTCCTTGTTTATCAGGAAACAATCCTGCCACGTCACTCAAAGCTAAATACATACCTATCTCCCCTCAATTGCTTCCCTGGCTACAATTCGGTCATCAAAATCATGAACGACATTGCCAATGGTTTGATAGGTTTCATGACCTTTTCCAGCGATTAAAATAATATCTCCCGCTTCTGCCTGACGGACAGCCGAATGAATCGCTTCTCTTCGATCAGGTATGACTTGGTATGATTTCCCTTCGACACCTGTTTCCATTTCCTTCAATATTGCTAGCGGATCTTCACTTCTTGGATTATCCGAGGTGAAAATAGGGTCTGTTGCCCAATTACAGGCAATTTGTGCCATCAATGGCCGTTTGGTACGATCCCGATCTCCCCCACAGCCAACAATAACGAAAACCCGATTCTGCGCGAAATGTTGAATGGTTTTTAATACATTTTCTAGACTGTCAGGTGTATGGGCATAATCAACTATTACCGTAAATTCCTGGCCTGCATTAACAAGTTCAAACCTGCCAGCCACCCCTTCAACATCTTCGATAGAATGGATGATAGTATGAATCTCAATGCCTGAAACTAACGCAACGGTAATACTTGCTAAAACATTATAAACGCTAAATTTACCAATTAATTGCATGTGAACCGGATAGATGGCACCCTTCATAACAAGATCAAAATTTGTTCCTTTTGGTGTCATTTGAATATTTTGAGCTTGCAGATCTGCCTTCTGATCTATTCCGTATGTAACCACATGTGCAGCCGTTGACCTGCTAAACATTTCTGATGCGGGGTCATCTGCATTTAAGACTGCAAATTTCGGTTTGTTTTTATCGAAGGAGTTGCCAAGCTGGGCAAACAACATACTTTTTGCCCGCTTATATTCCGCCATCGTTTTATGGTAATCAAGATGATCCTGTGTAAGGTTAGTAAAAACAGCAATATCAAAATCACATCCGTGGACCCTGCCTAAGTCAAGGGCATGCGATGAAACCTCCATTACCGCATGACTGACACCAGCCTCTACCATATGGTGAAATGTTTTTTGAAGTGTCAGGCTTTCTGGAGTTGTGTTTTTTGTTTCCAATGTCTTTTCGGCAATCTTCGTATACATGGTACCGATCAAGCCTGTTGTTTTCCCAGTATCGGCAAATATTTTTTCAACCAAGTGACTGGTGGTCGTTTTTCCGTTTGTTCCTGTGATGCCAATTAATTGCAGCCTTTTCGTTGGCTGTCCGTAAAAGCTATCAGCTAGCACTGCCATAGCTCTTGTTGTATCGTTAACAACGACTATAGGTACATCCAGGTCTAACGGACGCTCAGCAAGGATTGCTGCAGCCCCATTATTAACAGCAGACGCTGCAAAATCATGCCCATCCACAGTATAGCCATTAATACAAATAAACAAGCTCCCTTTTTGCACCTTCCGGTTATCATTTTCAATTGAAGTGATTTCCGGGTCTTCCCCCATATAAGGATGGATCGGATGCAAATATTCAAGCAGCTTTTGTAACCTCATTTTCTCTCAAATCCTCTCATAACCGTCCAAAAATCTTTTTATCACTCTTTACCTAATTAACCTTCTCTTGAAAGTTCCATCTTATTTTACATTAAAACATTTTATTTTTCCATTTAGTATTGAAAGCTTAATAAAATTTTAGGCGGCGGAACACATTCCGACCGCCTTTTGTTGATTATTCCTCTTATGTCGGCTATTCCCCATTACCGAAATAAAGCCGTACTTTTGAGCCTTCCTTAACCTTTGTTCCCGGTTCAGGTGATTGTTTTACAACGACATCTCCTTCACCACTCGCATCAACTTTCAAATTGATCATTTGCTCTTGAAGTTCGCTTTTTGTCAATCCTACAAAGTCTGGCAATGTTAATAGTGGGGTATCTGGCCACTTGATTTCCTTTTCAATTTGATCCTTTCTAGGTTCTATCCCCATCGCACTTAGGCCATCCTTCATTATATTACCGACAATTGGAGCGCTAATGGTTCCCCCAAAGGCGGTAACACCTTTGGGATTATCCACTGCCACATAAACAACAATCTGGGGATCATCAGCGGGTGCGAAACCTACAAAAGAAACAATATAGTTATTTTCTAAGTATCTACCCCCTTGTGCCTTTTGTGCCGTTCCTGTTTTACCGCCAACACGATATCCCTCAACAAATGCTTTGCCGCCTGTTCCTTGCGCCACAACGCTTTCCAGAGCATTGCGGATCTCCTTTGATGTTTCTTCAGTAATCACTCGTCTTTTTTCTACCGGAGTATTTCTCATCACTACTTCGTTTGTAACTGGATCAATTAACTCCTTTGCGATGAACGGCTTGTAAAGAATCCCGCCATTAACGGCTGCTGAAACGGCTGTTACCTGCTGGATGGGCGTTACCGAAACACCCTGACCAAAGGCGGTTGTGGCTTGTTCAACAGGACCCACTCGGTTCAAGTTAAACAAAATACCCGTTCCTTCCCCTTGCAAATCAATTCCAGTCTTTTGTCCAAAGCCAAAATCCTTTATATATTTAAATAGCTTGTCTTTTCCTAATCGATCACCTAATTCTACAAACCCCGGGTTACAGGAATTTTGAACAACCTCTAAAAAGGTTTGACTCCCATGCCCCCCTCTTTTCCAGCATTTTAACCTCGCACCAGCAACTTGTACTGACCCTGAATCATGAAAATGATCTTTTTCCAAGTCAACCTTTCCTTCATTCAGTGCTGCGGCAAGGGTAATAATTTTAAAGGTAGAACCTGGCTCATACGTTGACCATACTGGAAGATTCCGGTTATAAACCTCTTGTGGAACATTGCGGAAGTTAGCCGGGTCAAATGTCGGTCTGCTTGACATTCCTAATATTTCGCCGCTATTTGGATTCATAGCAATCGCTACAATTCCATCTGGATTATATTTTGCTTCAGCAATATCCAGTTCCCTTTCGATAATTGTCTCTATTTTTGAATCAATCGTTAGTTTCAAATCAAGGCCGTTTATGGGATGCTCATAATCGTCAGCCATATCATTCATTCTTTCACCCTTGGCATTGGCGTAAAATTTTACTGCTCCGCGTTCACCACTTAGCTCTTTGTCGTAGTACTTTTCAAGTCCCATTAATCCTTGGTTGTCCACCCCTGTAAATCCTAGAACGTGGGAAAGATAACTCCCATTTGGATAATGCCGTTTTGAATCTTCTCCAATGTAAACACCTTCAAGATCAAGGGCTCTAATTTCCTTTGCCTTTTCGTGAGATATTTTTCTGCCTTCCTTAATCCGGACGGACGAAGCACCCTTTGTTATGTCCCGATATGCTTTTTCCTTTGGCATATCCAGCACTGCTGCTAACTTTTCAGCCGTCGCTGCCGGGTCTTTTACCTGTTTTGGAATCACATAAACAGTAGGGGCACTAATATTCGTTGCTAACGGTACCCCATTCCGATCAACTATTTTGCCTCGCTCAGGTTCAAAAGGGATATTCCGGCTCCAAGATCCTTTTGCTCCATCAGTCAGCATGTCACCAAGGATAAATTGGACATACCCCAGCCGAACATCAATTATTAAGAAGGTAAGGATGCCAACGAATAGAGCAATCATAAGCCGTTTACGGACAGTTACATTAGAAACACGCATACAATGAATAATCCTCCTTTATCACGCACTGCATTCCATTATCGTTCATTTATATGCTTGTACCTGTTCTAATAGAACGTAATTACATCTGTCCACTGAAAAGCAAAAATCCCGCTAATAAGCGGGATTAACGATTAATCTTGCACTTTCTTATCTTGTTCATCCTTCTTTTTTCCAGTTTCATCTTTTGTTGTTTTCATTTCTGCATTCCATTGTTCTTCAGGGGTTATTAAATCAACAATAAGGAAATCCCCACTCTTTAAGAGAGTGTTTGGCGTAATATTTTGCTTAGTGACATATCCCTGACCTTTTGAAGTTAATTTTATTCCGGCAATGGTAGAAACTTTCATAACATCCCTAAGTGACCATCCTGTCATATCCGGTGCCGTCAGATCACCTTCGGTTTGGATGACTATCTTTTCACCTTCCAAAACAGTCGTCCCGGCTTTTGGCAGCTGTCCAATAACTTTTGTTCCATTGCCGAGCACAACTGTTTCAAAGCCATTTTCTTTTAGATTCTTTACAGCTTCCTCGGTCGCTTGTCCCTTAAGATTAGGTAGTTTATTAACTACAGCCTTTTCAAGCATAGATGGTTGGATATTTAAGTAATGCAGACTGTTCTTCATCACAGGATTAAAAATCATTGAAACAGGAATCGCTCCTTGCCCATAATTTTCTAATCCTTCAGGCTGTTGAACTGCCACATAAACAATTAATTTAGGATTATCTTTGGGTGCCATGCCTAAAAATGAAAATATATAATTATCTGTACCAGTTAAATATTTTCCATTAGGTCCAGGGATATTAGCAGTCCCTGTCTTACCTGCCACACTGTAACCATCAAGTTTATATAGTCCTCCAGTACCTTTTGGAGAGGTAACAACTGTTTCCAATATATCTCTTACTTCCTTCGCCGTCTCCGCAGAAATTGGCGTTGATACAACCTCTGGTGTCATTTTTTTAATTGTTTCACCAGTATCATGATTAACAATCTTTTCAACCACATGCGGCTTTACCATTTTTCCATCATTCGCAATTGCAGTAGCTGCTTGAATTTGTTGAATCGGTGTAATCGCTGTTCCTTGACCATAAGCGGTAGTGACTTTTTCTATTGGATAGGTATATTGAATTTTTCCTGATGTTTCATTCGGAAGTTCGATTCCTGTTGGTTTATCAAATCCAAATTTAGTTAAATATTCCCTAAATTTGTCAAACCCCAATTTTTCATTAGCAATTCTTGCAAAAGCTGTATTCGAAGATCGTTGAACACCTTCAAGAAAAGTAATCGGTCCCCAGCCGGAGTAATTATGATCATGAATGACTTGAGATTTCTCGGTAACCCGATAAGAACCGGATGGATAGATTTCATTTGGGTTAAACACTTTTTCTTGAACGGCAGCTGCAAGGGTAAAAATCTTCATGGTTGAACCTGGTTCAAATGACGTTTCAATTGCTTCGTTATGCCAACTTTTATCAATTCCTTCTTTTGTTTTCGGATGGAATGATGGACGCTGACCCATTGCCAAAATTTCCCCTGTTTTCGGGTCTGCCACAAGTGCGATGATTTTCTTCGGTTTATATTCCTTCACCACATTATCCATGGCATCTTCCAAAAAGGCTTGGATTTTTTGGTCGATTGTCAAATATACATCGTTTCCGTCCTGCGCTGGGGTGATCTTTTCTTTGCCATCAGGAAGAATATAGCCCCACAAATCTCCCTCATAATTAATTTTTCCATTTTTCCCTGTTAATTCATCATTGAAGGCTTGTTCAATTCCCATTTTTCCTTCTACTTTGTAGGTTCCATCCTTTTGTTTGACGTAAGTCCCATCCTTTTTTTTCTCTATTTCAGCATATCCAACTAAATGTGAAGCAAAGATTCCATTTGGATAGAAACGTTTTGAATCCCTTGAAAATGTGATACCAGGGAGCTCAAGGTCTTCTATTTTTTTCTTTGTATCATAGGAAATATCTCTTCCTGCCTTACCGAATTCGACTTGGAACCTTTTCTTTTCTTTCCCAGTGGTTAGGATTTTATAAATCTCTGTTTCTTCCATATTTATATACTTGGAAAGCTCCTGTGCTGTTTTATTAAGATCCTTTACATGTTTCGGTTTTTTGGGATTCACAGTCATTTTTTTATCTAGAATTGCGATAAGAGTATAGGCTGCTGTATCCTCGGCCACCAATTCACCATTACGGTCAAAGATGATCCCACGCTCGGCTGGAAGGATTCCCTCCCGGCCATATTTTTGTTGAGCTTTTGCTGCAAGTGGCTGTCCGCTAACTTCCCCAGAAATTTGAATCGAAAAATACCTGCAGATCAATACAAAAAAGAGCAGGCCGAATATCGCAAACAATATCGCTGCTCCTACATTCATATATGGCTGTTTCTTGTTCATTTTTTCTGCACAACCTTGACGTTATTTTCATCTCTAAAAAGACCCATTTCCTCTGCCTTTTTAAAAATTCGATCATAGGAACTTAATTCGTTTACTTGCACCTGTAAATCACTATTAACCTTTTTTTGATTTGAGACTTTTTCTTCCACCAATTGAATGTCCTTGTTAACCTGGTAAATTTTTGATTGGTTTGAAACAAGGTGGACTGCCCCAAAACATACCATTCCGGCGAATACGACGCCTATTACTTTTTCCCCTGGAGTAAGCCAGGATTTCTTTAATTTCACTTGACCTTTATTTTGCACTTTTTGTTCTGCTTGTTGCTGTTCTAAATATTTCCTGGCAAGATTACTCAACCATTTCCCCTCCAGATTAGTTTTCTATTCTAGCGAAAGCACCGAGGCGCTTTCGCTTTTCTTAAGAGATAAGAAAGTATAAATTTCGAACTTGAGAATTGTCCAGCTTCAGCACCCTAGCGGCTAGTGTCCTTCGCTCTCCGCCCTACGATAAGTCAACATCGAATCGCTACCGCTCTTCGTGTTTCCTTTATCTCAGTTGGAGAGCTCCAGGCCATACGCCGCTGACCAGGGTGCTTTCGCTTTTCTTATAGCTTTTCTGCTATACGAAGCTTTGCTGATCGCGCGCGATTGTTATGCTCTAATTCCTCTTCAGATGGAAGAATTGGTTTCCGGGAGACTAGCTTTAATTCCGGTTTATACTCATCGGGAATGATAGGCAATCCCTTAGGCAATTGTGGAGTCTCGCTTGCCTTCTTAAAGGCCGCCTTACAAATTCGATCCTCTAGCGAATGGAAAGTGATGACACTAATTCGACCCTCAGGCTTTAGCAGGTCAATCGCTTGGTTCAAAGACTTTTCAAATACCGCTAATTCATCATTTACAGCTATTCTGACAGCTTGAAAAATTCTTTTCGCAGGATGTCCACCTTTTCTTCTCGCAGGTGCCGGAATCCCATCCTTAATCAATTCTACTAACTCGAACGTAGTTTCAATTGGATTTACTTCTCTCGCTGCCTCAATTTTACGAGCGATTTGTTTGGAGAATTTCTCCTCCCCGTAGCGAAAAAAGATACGGACTAAATCTTCATATGACCAATGATTAATGACATCATAAGCGGAAACATCTGCATCATTGTCCATTCTCATGTCCAGTGGTGCATCATGATGATAGCTAAAACCCCTTTCAGGTGTATCCAGCTGTGGTGATGATACTCCTAAATCATATAAGACTCCATCTACATGATTAATTCCAAGACTCTCAAGTTCGTCTTTTAAATATAAGAAATTGCTTTTAATAATAACTAATTGGTCACCATATTCAGCTAATTTTTCCTTTGCATGTGCAATGGCTGTTTCATCTTGGTCAAATGCATATAATTTACCACCTGCCCCAAGCTTTGAAAGAATACGGGAACTATGACCCGCACCGCCCAATGTACAATCAACATAAATTCCATCTGGCTTAATATTTAGGCCGTCTACAGCTTCCTTTAACAATACAGTTGTGTGTTCAAACATTTACGTACCTTCCTTTTCCAATCGAACGATACTAACAAGAAAATATATTAATATAACTTTCCCATTATATATCAAAGCCAATCATATTTTCTGCAATTTCCGCAAAAGATTCTTCAGACTGTGTAAAATATTCTTCCCAAATCTGCTTGCTCCAAATTTCAATTCGATTGGAAACACCTAAGATTACGCATTCCTTTTCCAATTTTGCATATTGCAACAGTGGTGCAGGGATATTGATTCTTCCTTGCTTATCAAGTTCACTCTCTGTTGCACCTGAAAAGAAGAATCTTGTAAAGGCACGGGCGTCTTTTTTTGTCAGCGGCAGCCCTTTTAGCTTTTCTTCTATAAGCGCCCATTCTGAAACTGGGTAACCAAATAAACATTGATCCAATCCTCTAGTGATGATAAACATGTCGCCAAGTTCATCTCGGAATTTGGAGGGCACAATCATACGGCCTTTAATATCAATGCTGTGATGGTATTCACCCATGAACATACCCGTTACCCCCACTTTCTATAAAAAATGTACCACATTCCCCCACTTTTCACCACCTATTTTTAAACTATTCGCTCCACTTTCTTGAAAATCCTTTTTTATTCGTAATTTTGGGCAAAAAAAAACCTCACAACAAGTGTGAAGGTTTCCTATACTTTTAATACCTTATGACGGCCATCAAATTCAAAGGTCCCTGCCATTACCTTGTTCATGAACGATAAACCATGTTTATTTAAATAATAAAATACATTCCATACTCGTTCTTGCGGAAATCCATCAGGCCGTAATGCCAGATCAATCCTGGCATATTTTTTTAAGAGGACATCGTGTTTCAACTTTACCGCATTTTCTAGTTTTGATTGCATGAAGCCAATCTCTTTTAATAAATAACTCTCGTTTTTCTTCAACATCGGCATGAGCGAACGATCTAGTTGCTCTGTCTTGGCTTCAATCAGTTTGTATTGATTTCCTAACTGCTCTATCGTCCGGGAGAATAATTCTGCTAATTCTTTATCTTTAATCGCAGCCAAAAATTTTTCCTTTTCCTGTTCGGTTCCATTTTTCAAGATCTCCATCAAATCCAGTTTCAATTCTGAAATATCTGTTTCCACTGAACGATCTAAAAAAGTAATATTCAAGCGTGGGACAATGGGCGGCATTTTTAGATGAAAATGTTCAAATACAAGCTTAAGTTCAGCCCAGTAAGCAATTTCACCAGGGCCTGCTATAAAAGCGATGGTCGGAAAAAGACATTCCTGCATGAGCGGACGTGTCACCACGTTGTTACTTAATACAGCAGGATTTTCATCAGCCAGCACTAGTAATTCTTCTTTAGTAAAGGTAATAGCACCACTTTTTCCCACAAAGCAATCAATTTCACGATCATATTCTAGCAAAATTCGCTCATTTGCTCTTTTATTATAATAGAAAAGGTTTGCCGCTTTCTCGTTTGCCTCAATGGTAATAGGGAAGCCATTTTCCGTTATTTGCTTTTGCTGCTCTAAAAGCGAGAAAGTGATCGCTTCGTGCTGATCAATTTGTTCTTTAAAGAAATCCTTTTGTATCTGGCGGAAATCCTTATTCCCCGAATCAACAATTAACAACCCGTAATCCTTGAAAAGTTCCATAATAATATTCGCAAAGAAATCGACAAAGGTGGGTGACTTAGTTATTTGTACATCGGCAAATTCTAAAAGATTATTTGTGTGCTCTGTTTCACCAAAATTTTTTATCAAATTTTCTACCCATGAAAGACAGATATCCTTGTTTAATGTGATATCCGATACCATTTTCTTTTGATGGACTTTTTCGGGATATGTCCACTTATCTACTCTTCCTGCACAAGGTACAAAGATATGATTGACTTCCTGGAAATCATGATCCTCACCGGCAATCCAAAAAACAGGGATGATGGGGATTCCCAACTGTCTTTCCTTTTGCTCAGCTAATTTTATGATTGAGATGACTTTATGTATGGAATAAAGAGGTCCCGTCAGAATCCCAGCCTGTTGGCCGCCAATAACAACAGCACTATTATTTGCCTTCAACTTTTCAAGTGAATTCTTTACAGCATCTGAAGACGGAAAGCGCTCCATAAAACCCTCAATATGTGCAGCAACCTCTTTGCGTGGAAACGATCGGCTGCTAAGTTCAGCTATTCTTTTCATATCTTCTTGTTGATCATTAAAACGATAATGAAAAAAAGACTGGATTTCAACAGATTGTTCCAAATAATGTGATGCAAACCGGTTCGTTGCTGGTAACGAGAGATTTAAAATCTCCATTTATGTACTTCCTTTCTGATCACCCAAATTCATTCTTTTACGAGTATACCACTCCCCATCCAAATTTAAAAAAACTTCGACTTGTAATTATGTAAAAAACGTAAAAATAACGACTCGATGGATTAATCCATACAAAGTTAAGGTGATATACACGAGAAAAAAGAACAGAAAACTAAAGCGCCAAAAACCTTTCATTACCCTTCCTAGGATAATTTCTTCTTTTAGCTTCCAATGGACAAAAACAAAGACCATGGCAATCATGATCATGATAAGGATGATCACCCATAATAACGATTTCCCCCAAATGATAACGATTAAAAAGTGAACAGAAAAGATAAACAAGATGGTTGTGTAATCCAGTGCCAGATGTAAAGATCTACGTGAATTTCTTGTGATGAATTTAAGCACTAAAAAAACAAGAATAGTTCCTAAAAACGGTAATGTAAAGAAGACGGTTAAAAAAACAGAAAGGATTGTGCTCATAAAGCGCCCTCCCTGTCAAGCTCTTTTCCCTTAATAAAATGATAAAGAATACTCAATTGTGGTGCCTCTTTCTCCTGTTTTTCTGCTTCATCTAGTAAATAGCCTAAAATTGCATCAATTTCTGTCAAATTGTTTGCTTCCATATCTTTAAACATCGAGGAACGGTTATCTTCCGTATTTTTACAAATTTCAATAACCAGACGCAAATATTCCTCCGGCTGCTCAAGGTTCAAAATAAAGGAAATTTCCGCAAAAACCTTCTGAACTGCTTGGAAATAGAATCGATTTTTGATTAAAACTCCATTTTTCACCTGAAGGAGTGCAGTTAAGGGGTTTATGACTGCATTAACAATTAATTTTTTTATCAACATTGGATAAAAGTCTTCATGTAACACCATTGGAAATTCTCCATTAAGTTCGGATACCAATTGCTGTAATGAAACAGCAGTACCTTTAAATACAGCCACATTCGTAACGCCGTTTCCATTATGGCTGACAGTAGTTGAATTTTCCTTTAGTGCTCCATGTTCCACAGATCCAACATAGAGATCATTTGCTCTTACACCCTCGAGAAGCTTTAAATGCCCCATTCCATTTTGTAAAAATAATAGGTGTTCTGGCACAGCCGATAACTGATTTATTTTCTCGATAATGGGTAGAAGCTGATATTGTTTCACTGCTATAATCGTAAAATTTTCTGTGCCCGTCCACATCCCGATTGGCTGCGCCCTGACCATCGTCACTCTCTCATTTCCCCCATTACGTAGTTTGATTCCATTTTTATTAATCTCTTGTGCTTGCTTAGATGTTCTCGTATATATCGTCACATCAAGAACCCTGCTAATGTAGGATGCAAATAATAATCCTATTGAACCGGCTCCAATAATTCCAACTTTCATCATAATCCCTCGTTTTAAATTGTCTTTATTCGTTATTTTAGCAGATGCTGAAGACTTATTAGTAGGATTTTTCAAAAAAATAACCCCTTTCCGATAAAATCGAAAAGGGGGAAGCATGTTAAACTGGATAAACTGGATGCTTTCTGACACTGAAGGTTAATTCCTTTGTTTCATAGTAAGCAAATCTTTGAATAAGCACCTCTCTTAATTCTGACGGGGCGACAATTTCATCAACAATGAGCTCTGAAGCAAGTTTATAAATATCAATATGCTCTTTGTACTCTTTATGCTTTTCTTGAACAAAGGCGATTCTTTCTTTAGCGTCCGCAATTTCATTAATCTTATTAGAATAAACAGCATTTACAGCAGCCTCCGGACCCATGACCGCAATTTGGGCAGTTGGCAGAGCAATACAGCAATCAGGCTCAAATGCCGGACCTGCCATCGCATAAAGACCTGCACCATAAGCTTTTCTCACAATAACTGAGATTTTCGGTACGGTAGCAGAGCTCATAGCGGCAATCAATTTTGCCCCATGACGGATGATTCCGGCTCTTTCTACTTTCGTGCCAATCATAAAGCCTGGAACATCCGCTAGGAATAGTAAGGGAATATGGAAAGCATCGCAGAGCTGGATGAATTTTGCTGCTTTATCTGCGGAATCCACAAATAAAACACCGCCCTTTACCTTAGGTTGATTGGCAATAATTCCAACAGCTCTTCCATTGATTCTGGCTATTCCAGTAATTAATTCCGGCGCAAATAACTTCTTTATTTCATAAAAACTAGCATTATCCACAAGTCGATCAATACATTCAAACATATCAAATGGGGCATTTTGATTTTCAGGAATAATCGCTTCCAGTTCACGACCATCCTTTGCTGCCACACCCTCAATCAATTTTGGCTTTTCCTTAAAACTTGCAGGAAAATAACTGATATATTTTTTTGCCGATTCAATGGCTTCTTCCTCACTGTAGGCCAATACATCTCCACAGCCGCTGATTGTACAGTGCATGCGGGCACCGCCCATTTCCTCAAGCGTTACCTTTTCGCCAATTACCTTTTCAGCCATCCGTGGTGAGCCCAAATACATCGATGCATTTTGATCGACCATAATAACCAAATCACAGAATGCCGGGATATATGCACCTCCAGCGGCTGAAGGACCAAACAGAATACATACTTGTGGAATCATTCCTGATAGCTTCACTTGGTTATAAAAGATTTTCCCTGCTCCACGGCGATTTGGAAACATTTCTACTTGATCAGTGATCCTCGCACCGGCAGAATCAACAAGATAAAATAAAGGGACCTTTAATTTTTCCGCCGTTTCTTGGATCCGGATGATCTTTTCAACTGTGCGAGCCCCCCATGAGCCAGCTTTAATTGTTGAATCATTTGCCATGACACAAACTGTCTGACCATTAATTTTACCAATACCTGTTACAACACCGTCTGATGGCAGATCACCAGCCTGGAAGTTGGCAAATTTTCCATCTTCCTCATATTTCCCTTCATCAAATAATAATCTCAGGCGGTCTCGAACAAACAGCTTTTTTTGCTCTGTCAGCTTTTCATGATATTTTGGATGTCCGCCAGCCTCGATTTTTTTCCTATTTTCATTTAATTGGTCATTTAATGTATGAGTTGTTGCCATTATGCTCCTCCTCTCCGAAATACTACTCTAGTACAAGTAAAACATCGCCTTCATTGACGAAGTCACCGATGCTGACATTTACCTTCTGAACTAAACCCTCAACAGCACTTTCGATTGGAATTTCCATTTTCATTGATTCCAACATTAATACCTCTTGACCTGTGTTAACTTGGTCTCCAACTTGAGCAAAAATATTTAATACTGTCCCAGCCATTGATGCTGTAATTTCTTTCATAATTTTTACACTCCTTACTATTTCACTAAATTTTTTGTTAGAAAGCTTGTGGTGTACAATCCTTGTTGGAAATCTTGGTCTGCTAGAATATTCAAGAAAAGTGGTGCGTTAGTTTTAATACCTTCAATTTTCAACTTTTTAAAGAAGTTTTCTGCAGCAACTAATACTTCTGCCCTAGTTGAACCGTGAAAAATACATTTGGCAATCATCGGATCATAATAGGGTGTCACTGTTCCGCCTTCTTCATATCCTGAATCAATTCTGACTCCATTATTTTCATTCCAATCAAGCTTGGTAATTTTCCCCGGCGACGGTAAAAACCGGACAGGATCTTCAGCATAAAGGCGGAATTCAATGGCATTTCCGGTAGATACAATCTCAGATTGTAACAACGGTAATTTCTCGCCCCCAGCCACAAGTATTTGCCATTTAACTAAATCAAGTCCTGTAATCATTTCTGTCACAGGATGCTCCACTTGGAGTCGTGTATTCATTTCCAGAAAATAAAAGTCTTCATTTTCATCGACTATAAATTCGATCGTCCCAGCATTTGAATATTCGACAGCACGCGCGGCTTTGACAGCAGTTTCATACATTTTCTCCCTTACCGTATCAGATAGAAAAGGGGATGGTGATTCTTCGACAACTTTTTGGTGTCTTCTTTGAATGGAACAATCTCTTTCAAACAAATGAACCATATTCCCACTGTGGTCACCAAATATCTGAATTTCCACGTGCCTGCTACTTGCAATATATTTTTCAATGAAAACTTCATCTGAACCGAAATAGGCCATTGCTCTCGACTTTGTCGAATCATAGGACTTAACGAGCGCTTGCTCATTTTCACAAAGCACCATACCAATTCCGCCACCTCCGCCACTAGCTTTAAGCATGACAGGGTATCCTATTATCTCGGCAAGACCAAGAGCTTCTTCAATAGTTTTTAAGCCGCCACTACTGCCAGGAACAACGGGGACACCGGCTTTCTCCATTGTTTGCCGGGAAACAATTTTATCGCCCATTAATTCAATAGTCTCAGGCTTCGGACCGATGAAAATAATCCCTTCGTTGATGACTTTCCTAGCAAATGCTGCATTTTCAGATAAAAATCCATATCCGGGGTGGATGGCATCCACTTTTTCGTTTTTTGCTATTTCCAAAATTTTATCACTTTGTAAATAGGATTTGTTCACAGGTGATTCCCCTACATAAACAGCCTTTGTTGCCGCCTTTACAAAGGGCATTTCCTTATCAGCTTCAGAATAAATAGCAATTGTTTCAATCCCCATCACATGACAGGTTTTCATAATCCGATGGGCAATTTCTCCACGATTGGCAATTAAAATTTTTTGCACATTTTTTCCCCTTTCATACCCCTTTTGTTCCATCATAATTAAATTTCTACATCATTCCCCGAATTTCCTGCAAATTTTGAAAACGCTTTCGAAAGATATTTAAAGAATTTTTTATGGTTTTGTTATATAATGATAGTAATTCATTTTGAATAATGCGAAAATTGTTCCATTCATATTATTCAGATCCATAGGAATATATACAAAATGTTGAGATCATTATTTTTTGGAGGTTGACCATGAAAGCAAAAGTGGAAAAACTAAAAGTAAATTTCAAAACGCTAGAAGAATTTAAAAAATTTAAAGAATATGGGATTCAGGAACTATCCATGCTTGAGGATCTTGAAGCAAATATGGTTGAGGATGATAGTGATTCTCCATTTTACGGGATTTATTTTGGGGACAAACTAGTAGCACGAATGAGTTTATATCAAATTGATGCTAAATTTGATCGTTATTTCTATCCACCACAAAACTATTTAGAATTATGGAAGCTTGAGGTATTACCAGGCTATCAAGGTAAGGGATTTGGTAAAGTTCTTGTAGAATTTGCAAAAGGCTTGGGCCTTCCAATCAAGACAAACCCTAGAGTTCAATCCAGAGAATTCTGGGAACATATGGAGTTTTCTAACGTAGAGTATGATATGGAGCGTGACCGTGGAGAAAATCCACTAGTCTGGTATCCAGCAGGTGTGGAAGCCCAAAACCAATAACACGGAAAAAGCGGACAGAAGTGTCCGCTTTTCCTATTACTTCTCCACTCTTTCAAGGTTTCCGTTTTTGTCCATTTGGAATTTTACTTTTTGTTGTCGATCCTCATCGTGAAGGACGACCATTTTCCTAGCCCGTTCCATAATTTCAATTAAAGAACGGTAGTCTTCCTCGATCGCCTTTAAATTTTTTGCCAGTCTTTCGTTTTCAGCTGCCAAGTAAAAAGCTTTTTTTTCCAACTCTTTGATTTTTTCAGTGGATTTGTTCCTATCCTCTTCAAAACTAGATGAGGCCTCTGCTTGTTTTTGGAGTCCTTCTAAGAAATGGATTACGGCGGGAAAGGTGATCGTACTCCCTTGTTCACATCCAGGGGGTGACTGGAGAACTTCCACAATTGCCTGCTCTTGAATAGGCTCACTTTCAACTGGAGCGTCTTGCTTCTTTAACTCCTTCCGCTGTTTCTTTGCAAGCTCTATTCCAGACTTATACTGCTTACGGACATATGAGTTCCAGCGGAAACCGCAGGCCGCGGAAGTTCTCGACAGCTGTTTACCTACCTCCTCAAATGCCTGCAGTTGTGTCCCGCCTTCACGAATATGCCTTAGGACAACTTCAGCAAGCAACAAATCTTCATCCTGGGACCATGCATCTTGTCTCGTAGGTGACATCAATCCATCCCTCCTAGTGTTTTTTATAATACATATGCTTCTACTAGAAAAGATAGACTGTTATTATGTGGTCTTTTACTCTTTATTCAATGTTTTTTTACTCACAAACGACTTTACGTAATCGTGATGGGCATCACTCTCCCAGAGGACTGAACAATTTCGAATCTCCTCCTCTATTCTTTCACGCAGCAAGGATTGCTCCCACTTTCTAATCCAGACTTTTTTATAGGATTGAAGAACACTTCCATCAATCTCTAACATCTTTTCCATGAATGCCTCGCACGCATGAAGAGAGTCGGTTTCAAAGAGGTCATTAAAAAAGCCCAGTTTTTTTAAGTCTTCTGCTTCCTTGAGTTCTGCCTCCATTAAAAGTTTCATCGCACTCGCAGTTGGAAGTTTTTCTGCTAGGATGGTGCCACCGCCCCAGCCTGTGGTGATTGCTTGCTTTCCCTGAATAAACCCTGCTTTAATTCCCTTTCGAGCTAAACGAAAATCGCAGGCAGCCGCAAGCTCACAACCTCCCCCAATGACCGTCCCTTTAATAAGTGCAATGGTCGGAATTGGTAAGGTAAGGAGCGAGTAAAGAATGTTTGCCATCATCGAGAGCATAGGATACGCTTCTTCCTTGGTATGAAGGTTATGAAAAACGGATAAATCACCGCCGGAACAAAAGGCTTGTGACCCTTCACCGGTTATGATAAGTGCCTTGATATCCGATTCAGAGGCTCTTTTAACTGCCTCACGAAGGCCATTCATTACTTCATAATTAATGGCGTTTCTTTTTTCACTTCTTGTAATCGTAAATAATAAATAGCCCTTCTCACGTTTTTCGATGGTATAGGCCAAGCACTCTCACCCTTTTCATAACTATATTTTTAGAAACTCAGAAATCAATAGTATGTATAGAAACGATAAAAGCACAAGGGCTTTACTAGCTCCTTGTGCTTTCTATCCTTAACGGAAATTAGTCGTTCACAACTTCTTTTCCTTTGTATGTTCCGCAAGCTTTACATACGCGGTGAGCAAGTTTCATTTCACCACAGTTTGGGCAAGCTACCATACCAGGTACATTTAGTTTAAAATGAGTACGACGCTTTCTTTTTGCAGTTTTAGAAGTTCTTCTAAAAGGTACAGCCATTCTTCCCACCTCCTTAAAGAATATCAAGAAAGTAATGAAGGCCAGGAGTGCTGGTTCTTCACTTAGCTTCTTAGGTTTGCCGATTATGATTCGGAAGAATTGTTTTCGTCAAAAAACTTAGCAAGTCCTGCCAGACGCGGATCAATCTTTTTCGATTGACTTTCCTCATGAAGTACTTCCCAATCCTTACCGGACTGCGGAGCTGCATCTTCAGATTCTACATCTTCGCAAAACACTTGCATCGGAATCTCAAGTAAAAGGATTTCTCTAATGATTGGCATTAAATCAATCACATCACCATTTACTTGGTAAGCTTCCTCTCCACTTTCATAAACTGAACCTTGTAAGAGGAAAGTTTCAGTTGTTTCGACATTAATTGGGAGTTTTACATCCACTAAAGTACGAGAACAAGGAAGGATTAAATGACCTTCGATTTTTAAATGGAATGTCACTTTTGTTGAGTCAATATCTCCCCGACCAGTGATATGCATCGGTGAAACCTCGCGAATAGTCGCATCAATTTGTTTGATCTCATCCACACGAGTCGTCTCATCAATTAAAAATTCCTTGTTTCGATATTTTTGTAATTGACTTAATGTCCATTTCAATTGAATCACCCCAAGGCAACAAAGGTAATTATAGCCTTCGATAAAATTTTTGTCAATGTTTTTTCTTTACACCCCGTCAGGTGATGTTACAGTAACTAGAATTACTTAAAAGAGTTTTCCTTTATAGTGTATCCAGATAAGTCCAAGACAAACATCTTCAACATCTTATCACATTATTTGATTGGTTTCCTTAGAATTTTGCTATAATGTTAAAAAAGTTAAAAATCAAAGGGAGATTGTAAATGAATGCTGTTGGTGTAATTGTCGAATACAACCCTTTTCACAACGGACATGCCTTCCATTTAAAAGCATCGAAGGAAGCAGCAACGGCTGATGTTGTCATCGCCGTAATGAGCGGGAACTTTTTGCAGCGAGGGGAGCCAGCACTTGTTTCCAAATGGTACCGTACGAAAATGGCGTTATTGAGTGGTGTCGACCTTGTCTTTGAACTTCCCTACCGCTTCGCTGTCCATAAGGCAGAAACATTTGCAAATGGAGCCGTGTCCATTCTAGATGCCGCCTGCTGCCAATCAGTCTGCTTCGGAAGTGAGAATGGAAATATCTCTGATTTTTATCAGACCATTGATTTTTTAAATGAGCAGAAACAACCATTTGATGAAAATATCCATCAATACATGGATAAAGGTGTCAGTTATCCAAAAGCCGTATCGCTTGCATTTAAACTATTGGCTAACTCAGAAAATTACTTAGATTTAGCGAAACCGAACAACATCCTAGGACTTGAATACATAAAAGCGGTTAACAAACTAAAAAGCGGGATGCAACCGTTGACGGTGACCCGAAAAAATGCTGATTATCATGATGAACATTTTGCCTCAGAAACGATCGCAAGTGCCACGAGTATCCGCAAGGCCATTTTCTCTAAATTAGATGGCAAAACGGAAATTGACCAATACGTACCTGAACCTACCAGGCAATTGTTAAAGGACTATCTTCAACGCTATCAAATTTTCCATCAATGGGAAAATTATTGGAGCTATCTGCAATTTCGTCTTCTCCATACGACCCCGGACGACCTTCGAGAAATTTATGAGATGGAGGAGGGACTTGAAAACAGGTTACAGGCTGCGGCTTTAGAGGCTGGGAGTTTTCAAGAATTTATGCAGAAGATAAAAACGAAACGGTATACATGGACAAGACTACAACGTCTGTGCGTTCATATTCTAACGAATACGAAAAAAACAGAATTAAAAAATCAACGAGAAACCGCCACCTATTTAAGACTATTAGGGATGACCAGCAATGGTAGAGAATATTTGAACAAGAATAAAAAGAATTTCAGCCTGCCTCTTATTTCTAAGCTTTCTTCCTTTAAGGGAAATGAAATCCTCCTTGATGTTAGAGCAGCACGTGTATATGCACTTGGCGTCCCTAATCAGCTGAAAAAGGAAATGATAAAGCGAGAATATTCACAGTCGCCCATTTATATTGAATAAAAAAGATGATGCGCTATGCATCATCCTTTTTTATTTCTTAGGTAGTTGTTCTAGATAATGAACGGCTTCATCAAATGTATCAATTGGTACTATTTTCATTTTCGTGTTAATTTCATTTGCTGTTTTTAATGCATCCTTATAGTTTGATTTTTTTGCCCCTTTTTCATTTGGAGCTAAGAAAATTTCCGCACCCGCCTTGTCAGCCGCAACAATCTTTTGTTCTATCCCACCGATAGGCCCTACATTTCCCGCCCCGTCAATCGTCCCTGTTCCGGCTATTTGGTACCCTTTAGTTAAATCTTCACTTGTTAATTGGTTATATATTTCCAAAGAAAACATTAATCCGGCAGACGGTCCGCCAATTTCATCCGTCCTTACCTTTACCTTAGGCTCAACCACAATTTCTTTATCGTCCACTAATGAAATACCAATACCTATTTTTGTAGGATCTTCTTTAAATGGCTGTAGACTTAAGCTGGCTGTCCGTGTTTTTTTATTTCTTGAATATGTTAGCGTGACCTTATCCCCGACACGTTTTTGACCAACATAATCAATAAATTTCTCTGAAGAAGGAAATTGATGTCCATCTACTTTATAAATTCGATCACCTGCATGAAGTTTTCCTTCCGCAGGCATTCCCGGAACCACCTGGACAACATAAATACCTTTATATTTATAATGAACAGGTAATCCCGCTTTACGGTAGGCAACCTCAATAGCATTTAGTTTCGAACCTGCCATTAGATGGAGCTGTCTAGCATTGTATTCTTCCTCGGTTTCCTTTTTGTATAATATCATTTCTAAAGGATAAATTTCTTCATATTTTCGAAGCTTTGCTTCTAAATAGGAATAAATATTGGCTCTACCCATTCTAACCGTTGTCAACATGAAATTCCCTTCATCCTTGTAGCCTTCCTCAACCGAAATGATGGGCGCTAGTTCTTTAGCCATTCCTGGTTTTGATACATAGTATGGCAAGGAATAATACATTCCGCCTATAAGAATAAGAGCTATTAATAGTAAAGACCCTAAATAAATTTTTTTACGCATGGCTAGTGCTCACCCTTCCATTGTTCAATAACGGTTTCAATTTGCCGTATATGCTTTTTTGTTTCTTCCCTTCCGGCATTAATGATTTCCTCATGATGTGTAAAGGCCCGTGAGCTATACATTTCAACAGGAGGACGGATCATCACATCTGCAGAATTTTCTCGATTGTTGATGATTTCTGTTTGCATAATATCAATGCTCTGCATAATGACATCGTAAATGGTGGTTATTTCAGCATTCCGTTTCACTCGCGAAACATCCACCGCGATGACAATATCCGCCCCCATTTCTTTGGCAACTGAAATAGGAACACGGTCTGTTACCCCGCCATCCACTAACATTCTTCCATTATATTTTTCCGGCACAAAAATACCGGGGATGGAGATACTTGCTCGTACCGCTTCTGCAACTGGCCCCTTTTTAAAAATGACTTTTTCTCCTGTCAATAAATCAGTTGCCACAATGCTGATTGGTAAAGTTAGATCTTCAATATTTTTCCCGTGGGTAAAAACCCTGATAAACTCTTTGATTTTTTTACCGGAGATTAACCCCATTTTAGGAACAGTAAAATCTAAAAAGTATTTCCTTTTAAAAGCGGTCGATAGTTTATATAACCGATCCAAATCAATCCCAGCACCGTAAAAGCTGGCCACAAGCGCACCCATACTGCTGCCAGCAATCAAATGAATCGGAATTCCTGCTTCAGTCAATGCCATTATGACACCTAAATGAGCAAACCCGCGCGCACCACCGGAACCAAGTGCCAAGCCTATTTTTGGGTGCTCCATATCGCTTGACCTCCTAATAATTACTGAATAGAAATCTCGTTCAATCTTATGGTCTAAATTCATGTTCTATGAGTATATTTGAATTAAATAGGGACAAGGGTTGGCATTTTTCACTTTTAGAATACTCTCTATTTTAGCATTGATAATATTGAATTGCACAGTTATAGCAATCGGTCCGAAGGAGGTCCCTTCATTGTTTCGGTCAAAATTAAAAACAATCGTTCTTTCTGTTTCTGTCACGATTTTAGCGGCTTCGCTAATTTCCTTTCCACAAGTATCGTTTGAAGCCTCGATCCGCGGCCTTAATATGTGGTGGAAAATTGTCTTTCCTTCCCTCTTGCCTTTTTTTATTGTCTCCGAGATGTTGATAGGCTTTGGTGTAGTTAAGTTCATTGGTGTTATACTAGAACCCTTCATGAGACCTCTTTTTAAAGTTCCCGGCGTGGGCGGGTTTGTATTAGCAATGGGCATGGCCTCCGGATTTCCGGCAGGAGCGAAGTTTACCGCAAGATTACGCCAAGAAGGGCAATTAACCCAAATTGAGGCAGAAAGGCTTGTTTCCTTTACCAATTCCTCAAATCCGTTATTTATCTTTGGGGCTGTATCAGTGGGATTCTTTCATAATCCTAATTTAGGGATTCTCCTGGCATTAGCCCATTATTTGGGGAATATCTCCGTTGGGATTATCATGCGTTTTTATGGAAATGAATCTCCCGACAAAACCACTGAAAAAGGGAAAAAATTTAAAATAAAAGCAGCTTTATCTGCCTTACATCAAACTAGATTAAAAGATAATCGACCAATAGGGAAACTTCTTGGCGATGCTGTCAATTCTTCGATTCAAACCTTATTAATGGTGGGCGGATTCATTATAGTGTTTTCAGTAGTAAATAAACTTCTTTATCATTTACATATAACGGCAGCACTTGGTAGGTTCGTGGAAATTGTCCTAGCATTTTTATCATTTCCGGAAAAATTAAGTATCCCGCTAATATCTGGGCTATTTGAAATAACACTGGGAAGTGACCTGACCAGCCATGTTGGAACTGCAACACTTCTTCAACAGGCAGTGATCGTCAGTTTTATTTTAGCTTTTAGCGGTTTTAGTGTCCAAGCACAGGTCGCCAGTATCCTTGCCCAAACAGATATTAGATTTAAACCCTTTTTTATTGCGAGAATTTTCCACGGTATTTTCGCCAGTTTTTTTGCACTTATTCTGTGGAAACCAATTTATGTACATTTTACTAACAAAGAACAGCCATCAAACGCATTGCCAGTTGGTTGGTTTTTCGAAGAAGGTTCATGGACGAACCATTTTTACCATAAAATGATGGAGATGGGACCGCTCATAACCATCTGTTCTTTGTTTTTGCATATCCTAATCTTGTTTACCAGGTTAAAAAAGAGCTAGGCACGTGCCCAGCTCTTTTACAGTTTAAACTTTTTGTGAAGTTCTTTTTCCACAATAGGTGGAACAAGTGAGGAAATATCGCCATTATACTTCGCTACTTCTTTTACAATACTTGAGCTTAAAAAAGAATATTGGTTGTTTGTCATGATAAAAAAGGTTTCGATATCATCATTTAACACCCTGTTCATCGAGGTAATTTGCATTTCATACTCAAAGTCCGAAACCGCTCGTAAGCCTCGTAAGATCGCATTTGCCTTAACCTCTTTAGCGTAATCAACTAATAAACCAGAATGTTCATCAACCTTTACATTTGGAAGATCTTTAGTTACTGCTTTTATTAGATTAATTCGCTCCTCAACGCTGAATAATGGATTTTTTGATGAATTATTCATCACACTCACATAGACCATATCGAATACTTTTGCACCTCTTCTAATGATATCTAAATGGCCATATGTAATTGGATCAAAACTCCCTGGACAGACGGCTATTCCAACCAACCTAATTCCCCCTTACTTTCTGCATTTCGCGAATAAATCGTCACAGCAATCATTCCATACACTTCATGTTTAATTTCTGTGAATCTTCCAACCGTTTGTGGCAATTCCACATCAAAGCTATGCTCACAAACAATAATCCCACCTGTTTGTACCAAGTCTTGTTGATCCATCTTTTCCATTAAATGAACAAGCTGCTGTTTTTTGTATGGCGGATCTAAAAATATGTAATCAAAACAGACTTCCCTTTTTACTAGAGCTTTTAAGGCCCTATCAGCATCATTACGAAAAACTTCGGATTTCTCCTCAAATTTACAAGCTTTAATATTATCATGGATCACTTGAACTGCTCTTGCCTCACGGTCAATAAAAATGACCTTCTCTAATCCCCTGCTCAGAGCTTCTAAGCCTAACCCACCGCTGCCTGCAAATAAATCCAACCCTATCCCCCCATCAAAATAAGGACCAATCATATTAAATAAGGCTTCTTTCACTTTATCCGTCGTCGGACGAGTTGTATTTCCTGGAACAGCTTTAAGAGGTCTCCCCTTACAAATACCCGAAACTACTCTCATGGACCTATCACCACATTTTAACAGAATTATATTGGACTTTGAGAAATGTCCAGCCTTCGGCGCTAATAAACAGGCGCCTTATGCTTTTTTTACCATCCTATCATAATTTATAAAAAGTAGACAATCCGTTCTAGCATTTCTTTTTATCTTGATACCTGGTTAGCAAAAACAGCCCGGATGGAAAAATTATTAAATAGACGTATAACCTTTTGCGTAGTGGAAATAATGTAAGTAACAACATCAATTCGAGGATGTTGTTGCCAACCGCGGAGAAGACTTACGTTTCCCCATAAGTTCTTCCTCCGGTTTCTCCTCTCCCTTTGCCTTCTATCCTTTTATTAGGATGTAGAAGGACCCTGCAGAAAATTCTGCAGGGTTTTTTTTATAACCAATACCCAAATTAATAGGTGAGGGTTCCAAAATCCCCTCACCTATTTAAATTCCCATTTTATAGTCATATTCCTTTGCCTTATCTGGGGCTGAATTTTCATACTCCATTCTTAAAAATGGCTTATATGAAGGTTCTACTTTCTTAACAAATGAAAAAGAATTTAACTTTTCCATTATTCCCTCTATCTCTTCTTGATTACAATACAAGACAACATATTTAAGCTTTTTAGACACAAAATGAACATTTCCAAATCGTCTTAACATCTTAGCTTGTTTTAAAGAATATAGCCAAACAACTAATCCCTGTCTCTGAACAAACATACTTTTTTCCCCTTCAGCAAAACCATCATTTTACATTAGTCTAGCACATTAAAACAACCCTTTTCAATTCATAATAAAAAAAATCAGCTAGTTAGGAAGCTGATTTTTTTCATCCGCACCCACAGCTGCCGCCAGTGCCACAACCGCTCCCGTGGCCATTATCAAAAAATGGGTTCCCACTCGGTACCTTGATGTGTTCTGATACTGCATTTCCGACCAGCCTGCTGATTTGATCTAAAAGATCTTGTAATTCATTTTCAGCCACCTTGAACTCGGCAACGAGAGGATCTAAATCCATTTCCCGTTTATACTCACGAATTTTCATCATGACCTTTTTATAATCAGGATGATATTTTCCGAAGCGTTGAACCTCTTCATAAAGTTCCTTAAGGTTGGCAAATTGTTTTATCTTTCGTTGTGTTTCTTTGTTATGTTGCATTTTATATAAACATATTTGGTAATGTTCCGCAATATCGGACTCTAATACCATCTTAGCTAAACCTTCTGCATTTTCCAATAATTCAATTCTTTCAATAGTAGCAAGCACTGTGCCCACCTCCAATGCCATTTTACCATGAAAGTATATGGAATGCTAAATTTTCTACCTATCAAGGGATATTTACCATAAATTCTTTTGCTAATCCGTAAGGTTCATTTGTAAGTTTTACCACTTCAAGTTTTACTTTATGTTCCCCAGGAGAAAGGCCCTTAATAATAAACGCTGCTGAAGTGACTTCAGTATTCCTTTTCCCATCAACCCAAACAACCATTTTCCCAGTCTTTTTCCGAGAATGGTCGGATTCCCTGAAACTAATTCCATTAACAATGCATTCAACTAAAAGTTGATTTCCTTTTATCTTATGCTGTACAAATAATGATGGAATCTCCCTTGAATGTTGATTATAAACAGGGATTATATTGACATCTGAATGACTCGACCGGTCAATAGAGATAACTTTTGGTTTTGTTTCTGGTTTTGGCAAATCTTTTTGGCATCCAGAAACAATTCCCGATAGCAGGATTAGTAGAATATAAAATCGTATAATCATCTTCAACCTTATCACTCCTTATTTAGGTATTGTTCGCCTCCTTTAACCTTTTTAGTCGTATTCTAATCGCAAAAAAAAGAGCCACATATAAAATGAATGTGGTCTTTTGTCACCCTTGTGTCTTCATTGCTTGAAACATATGATACATCATGGATGCCATTTGAACACTATTAGAAAACTTTTCGACTTGATCAGGAATAGTCTTTTTATAATAATGTAAGGAGGCAATTTCAAGCGACTGTAAATCATAGGGATTTCTTGATAGTTTTCGATACCATTGTGGCTGCTCCCGAACAAATTGCTTTAGGTCCTTCTGGCGTTCTATATAATCTAGTACATCTCTTCGCATAATTTATGATTCCCCTCCACTAGTCTTTTCGAAATCCAAAAGGATGCTTCGGCCCCTCGGGTGGCTTACTTGATCCCGGGGCAGAATTTCCACCTTGGAATTGGGAAATAACACCCTGAATTGCCCCTAATGCCTGACTTAAATTATTAATATGAGTTTGCATCTGATTTGGGTCCATCTTTTTGACCATCCCCATAATATTTGCCATCCAATCTCCCTTGGATTCTTTATTTGGTTCAGTGTCAGTGCTTTTTTCAGTACCTATCACGTCCCAGCGTTGATCCTCTTCCCCTAATAAATACCAATCCTCATATAGCTCTTGCCAGGTCGCCTTCCCATCCCGAACCTCTTTAATGATTTTCGGATTACTTTTGACAAATTCTTTGAATTTGAGCACGGAAGGGTGCAATTTTTTTTGCGTCATGTTTCTCACCTCAGCCCATAATAATCGCCAATAATACAATATGTAGGAAAAGATGAAATGTGAAACATCAAATCTGAGTGAAATGATTTATTATTATCTTTCTAAGTGGTAAGATGTCAGAAGATAATGTAGTGAAAGAGGTAGTAGTATGAAAGACGAATTGCGTCGATTATTAGAAACATGTCTCGAAACCGGATCAGAAACTGACCTTCAGGCCATTGCCACCCTATTAGAAGGTGTCCAAAGAAAAATTAAACGAAACAGGAATACCTTTATTGATGGCCTTCTACATATGGAAAGAAGTTTTGACCAAAATTCCTGCGAAATTACTATTCCGATTAATCCAATTATTAATAATGACCTTAGTATTGTCCACGGCGGGATTACAGCGACCGTTCTTGATTCGGCCATGGGTGTCATGGCTTATCAACAGCTTCCGGAAGGATTTGCCGCAGTAACCAATCAGCTTAATATTCATTATATTGCACCAGGTATTGGTGATTCACTTCGTTGCAAAGCCGAAATCATTCATCAAGGCAGTAAAACGATGGTTATCTCCGGGGAGGTATACCGTAGTGATGGAAAAAAAATCGCCTATGCAACAGGAACCTTTTTTATCATTAAAAAATAATGTAAGGGGCGTTTAATCAAAATGGTTACCGCCATCGTTATTCCAATCATTTGCCTGTATTTTTACTGGCTGACAAGAAAAGAGATGAAAGAGCAGGATGTGAAATGGCTTAATGTAGGTAATATCCCGCATGAGGCCGTCATTACAGGAGAAATTAAAGATATTGTGGAGGAGAGACAGCGCTTTTATTATCATCGCTACATTTTTGTACAAACACTTAAACTGCAAACTGAATCAAAAATAATCAACGCAAAAATGATCACTCCAATTAAGAAAAACGTGAAAGCTGATTCTTTCATCATCGGTGATGTCATTCGAGTTTATGGAAGCTGGGAAGGCAGCACCATTTTATTTAATCATTACGAAAAGAAGAAAATCACGAACAATGAAAAAAGGTGACATCGTCACCTTTTTTCATTGTCCGCTTTTTGAATAAAATCTTGCGTATAAAACTTTTGATAGACCCCAACACCTAGATGGGAATAATCCTTATTTAATAACTTATCTCTGTGACCTTTACTGTTGAGCCAACCTTCGACAACTCCAGGGGCATCCGTATATTTTGCGGCAATATTTTCTCCGGCAGTCGCATAAGCTATTTTTGCCGCTTTTAATCGATTGGTTAGATCACCAAATTTTTTAGATGTATGGGAAAAGTCGTCATTTTCTGCCATATCCTTACTATGCCCATAGGCCGCTTCAGCGATTGCGTCATCCCAAATTAACGGTTTTAATTTGTTCCTTACCCGTAATACATTGGTGATATCAAATATTTCCTGTGCCACCCCATTTTCTATTAGCTTCCACGCTTCCTCAGTTGGTCCTTCCACCTGTGGTAACTCCCCGCTATAAGCAAGTTCATATGGACGTTGTTTAATAAGTGTTTCAGCGTTTAGAAAGCGCACACTTGATAAATTCCCGGTAATCCTGTCAATGTAGAGCTGGACATAAAGATCTCCTAATTTAACCATCGGTCTAAGATTTAAATCATTATCATTCAATTCAAATCGGTAGGAATTTCCATTTACCACTAGATTAATATTTGTATCAAAGTATTGTGTATTAAAAATTTCCTCAACTGGCTGTCCAATTTCAAAGGGAGCAACATCCAGCGTTTCGCCAATTGCAAAAATAGTCACAACCCGATTATTTTCAACCCCAACCTGTATATACCGGTTATAGTTCTGTTTATATACATACCATTGATAGCCATACAATGATTCATCAATTCTATCAGGAGCTCCAAATTCCTTTTCTAGGACAGAAACGTCTTGTCCAATCAATAATGCTACCCCTTCTTTTGGTTTATCGAAAGAGGCTTTATTCCCTTCAGGATTTTCAAGCCCTTGAGGCAATGATTGTTTCATTTCCAAGGTCGGATCCTCTTTGATCAAAACATTATCATCATTTTTTTCATTTATGCTAACATAAAAACCAATCGTTAAAAAAACGACTGAGAGTATTAAAATTCTACTAAGAGTCCGCAGAGGCATTCACCCTCTCTTTTAGTATTTCTATTATTTTATGTATGGATAATTTAATTATATCACCAATATCCAGAATAGTAATAATCATTAACAAAAATGTCTGATAATAAATAAAGCAGGTGCACTATGCACCTGCTGGTTGTTAAATATTATTATTCAAGTAAATAAATTTAGTATTGAACACCATTATAGTTTTGCTCAGATATTTCAGTCAGCGCTTCTTTTGCTTGATCATCAGTTAATTCGCTTATGGCAAAATCACCGAGTGAAACAATTCCTATTAGCTTTCCATTTTCCTCCACTGGTAGTCTTCGAATTTGATGCTCTGCCATCAACTTTGCCGCATCCCTGCTAGAAGTATCGGGAGTTACTGTTACAAGTGTTTTACTCATAATATCTTCTACTTTTGTTGAACCAGGATGTTTTTCAGCAACACCTCTGATAACAATATCTCTGTCTGTTATCATACCAACAAGTTTTTCCTCGTCCACAATAGGAATAGCACCAACATTTAGTTCCTTCATTTTTACTGCAACCTCATACATATTATCTAATAATGTACAGCACTCCACATTATCAGTCATAATCTCACGAATTTCCTCCATGTCACGATCCTCCAGAAAATTATTTCATTAACAATACTATGGTTATCAAACCGCGAATAATTTATTCGAGTGAACTATCCATTGCAAGTTGAAACATTTTCAACTATTATTAAAATGAACTATAATTGCTATACTACCAATATAGGGAAGATCGGTAAGGCAATCGTTTTAGGAGGGTTAATAATGAAATTTGAGAATACGGGACTAGAAAAGTTAAAAGCGGAATTAAACCGCTTAGACGAAGTCATGCATGAACATGGTTTGGTCAGGGCAGGACAATGGGATTACGAGCGTGTTACATACGATCGCAAGTTTGAATTAAAAGAGGGCACATATTACCTTCGTGTTCAAGGTTATGCGCTTGAAGGGGACGTCGATACGTTCAAGGCAACCATACAATTAATGACACCATTTTTAGGTAAACATTATTATCCGCACGGAGTTGAATACGGCGAAGGTGAGAACTTCCCTGCCTCACTAGTAAACCAATGCAAGAAGATTCTCGAAACCGTTAAAGAAGATGTTAGTAAGTTTGCATTATAATTACGGATTAAATGAGGGTGCATGACTTTGCACCCTCATTTAATTTTGTTAAAAACCAAGAATCGCTTTGATCATCGAGGTCGTTTGACCACCATGATAAAAAACATATAACAATAGGTAAACAGCTACACCCGTAATCGCTGAAAAAAACCAAATGATACTCGTGATAGGACCAAGCTTACGATGGATGGATAATTTATTCTTAAACCCGGTCAGGATGGAGACAATTCCAAATAAAGCCCCAATTGTCGCTAGCGTAATATGAAAGACTAAAAATAACGTGTAATAAATCTTCATCTCTTCCGGTCCGCCAAAAGCAGTGTTTCCAATAAAAATCGTTCGTGAGGCATAAATAATAAAAAAGATAAGTGCAAAAACCCCAGCAATAAACATAGTCTTTTTGTGGGCCTCAATTTTCCTTTGTTTTATTTGCCACCATCCAATCGCTACAGTTAGGCCGCTTAAAACAATAAAGGTGGTACTGATTGTTGGTAAAATCGGTAACGAATTCATATAGTTCCTCTCTTTTTACATATTCTACCCTCATTTTAGTGGAGTTCCCTATCCTTTTCAATAAATACAGAAGTTTTCAAAAAAAACCCCCATATGAAATGGGAGTTTATTCAACAAAATGAGGATTTAACATTTGTTTCTTCATTTCGCGTTCTGAATCTTCTTGATCTTTACGGTACCATTCAAAAAATACTTGGGCTAATACAACAGCATAAATGATTTCTTGAATAATCTTCATAACAACCCCACCAAGACGTTGATCATCAACCAGTGACATCGAACTAAATAACTCTGGTCCACTCAAGTTCAAATTTGAAAATACAGATGGTCCGACGCATAAACTCATTACCTGCCCCCAAACCTTTGGGTCGTGATAAGTTGCATAAAGGGAGACATCCGAAAAAATAATCAAGGCGCAAGCCGGTGTGATTAACATACTATTGGCAAATAAAAAAGCAACTTTTTTAATTCCGCTTAATGGCTGATATTCTGGAAGCGGGCTGATTAATGACCACCACATAAAAACGGCCAATACGAATAAAAGAATCGAGTACCCGCCATGGTAAAATCGATTTTGCATAACGTGATCAAAAATGATCGGAATGTGGTAAAAGGAAAAGAAACCATTAAATAGAAGAATTCCAATAACCGGTTTCGTAAAAAGCCGAAATAAAGAATTGATTATTTTAAGCTCAACTACACTTCTCCAAAGCCACTGTGGAATTGATAAAATAAACAGTGGTGGGATCAATAATACAAAAATAACCATGGAAATCCCATGAACATAAAACATGAGATGGCCCATTAAATCGAGCGGTGAACCTTTAATGGCATACAATAATATCATACCTGTCAAGAACATCGCAGCTTGTTTCACCGTCAATGGTTCACTATCACGAAACTTTGATCTAAATGGAATTGTCATAAGAAAATAGCCAATAGTCAACGCAACTAAGATTAGTAAAAAGTACGGGCTCCAAAGGGCTTTAAATCCAAATATATCTAGTGGTAGCACCTTGATATCACCTCAATCTTTAGTAAAAGAATCCTTGCCTCTATTATAGCCAGAGAAAATTGTGAGTGCAAAAAATTGAATTACACAATAATACTTAAAAAGAAAATCGGCATAACGCCGATTTTCTTCTTTTCCCTTACCACCAAACAATGGTAAGAAATGTCAATATCGCAGTAAATCCAACAAAGACTCCTGAAAACAGAAACAATTGTGGAGCTTCATGCCCTTTATGACTCATATGCATGAAGTAAAATAATTGAAAAACTACCTGGACTGCCGCTAATAGAAGGATAAAAGGTACTGTAAACCATGAAGTAAATCCTTCGATTGCTACTGATGCAAAAGCCACTAGCGTTAAGAAAATCATCAGGGCAAAGGAAATAATTTGATAGCGCATTTCCTCTGCACTTTTCTTGCGGCGATATTCTAAATCTACACTTGGGTTACCTGAGTTTAATGGCTGATTTGACATGTTATCCCACCATCCCCATTAAATATACTACCGTAAAGATAAACACCCATACAACATCGATAAAGTGCCAATAAAGGCTGGCAACATAGAACTTTGGAGCATTGTAAAGGCTTAAACCGCGTTTAGAGTTTCGAATCATTAAGCTTAAAATCCAACATAATCCGAAAGCAACGTGTGCGCCATGGAAACCAACTAGTGTATAAAAGGCAGAACCAAATGCACTGCTTGTAAAGGTATGATGATATTCATGGACATAATGCGAAAATTCATAAACCTCAAGGCCTAAGAATCCAAGGCCTAATAATACTGTAAGGCCAAGCCAAACCATCATTTTTTTAAAGGCAAAGTTTTTCATATGGTACATTGCATATACACTTGTTAACGAACTTGTTAATAATAACATGGTTGCCACAAATGTAAGTGGTAATTCAAATAAATCCTTTGCCAAGTGCTGACTTGCATCTGGTACCTTATCCTTTAAAGCAAGATAGGTAGCAAAGAGAGAGGCGAATAAAACTGTCTCTCCCCCTAAGAATAACCAAAAACCTAAAAATTTATTTTTTGCTTCAAGGGTGGATTTCTCCGGTGCCGCAGGCCATGTTTCATACGTCATTTTCTCTTCAACATGCATTATGCCTTAGCCCCCTTTTCTTCTTGCAATTCTTCTTTATGAATATGGAAACCATGATCATCTTTAATAGAACGAATAAACATAGAACCAAATGTTATAAGTAATCCAATAATCATCAGTGGAAGTGCCCATGCTACTTTATCTACATGGTACATTGCCCCAAATGCAGCAATGAACAATCCAAGTGGAATCATGAATGGAATAAAGGATGAATTCGGCATATGGATATCACCTAATGGCTCCGCCGGTGTCATACCTTTTTTACCTTCCATTTTTTCTAACCAGTAGGCATCTAAGCCGCGAACTAACGGAAGCTGCTTAAAGTTATAAAAAGGTGGCGGCGACGGAATGGACCACTCAAGTGTTCTTCCATCTCCCCATGGATCATTGCCAACTTTAACATTTTTCACTGATGTCATAATAATGTTATAAAGCATAACTAGGACACCAACGGACATAAAGGCGGCGCCGATCGAACTAATCATATTCGATGTGTCAAACCCTTGTCCCGGCAGGTATGTGAAAACACGACGAGGCATGCCCCATAGCCCTAAGAAATGTTGGATAAAGAATGTTAAATGGAAGCCTATGAAGAAGAACCAAAAAGTGATTTTTCCTAATGTTTCATTTAACATAGTACCAAACATTTTTGGCCACCAAAGATGTGTTGCTGCTAAAATTGCCAATACAACCCCACCAACGATTACATAATGGAAGTGGGCTACAACAAAGTACGTATCATGATATTGATAGTCAGCAGCTGCCGTTGCAACCATTACCCCCGTTACACCACCGCAAACGAAGGACGGAATAAAGCCAAATGCATAATACATTGGGGTCGTAAACTTAACGCTTCCTCCCCACATCGTAAAGAGCCAGTTGAAAATTTTTATGCCTGTAGGTACACCAATCGCCATTGTAGCAACAGCAAAGATTGCGTTGGCAACAGGCCCTAGACCGGTTGTGAACATATGGTGTGCCCAAACCATGAAGCCTAAGAAACCAATCAACACAGTTGCAAATACCATCGATGAATATCCAAAAAGACGTTTTCTTGAAAAAATTGAAAATATCTCTGAGAAAATCCCAAAAGCAGGAAGTACCAAGATATAAACTTCAGGGTGTCCAAAGATCCAGAAGAGATGCTCCCAAATAACCGTGTTACCACCCATTGTTACATCAAAGAAATTAGCTCCGAACAAACGGTCAAACATCATGAGTGTAAGACCCACTGTAAGTGGAGGGAAAGCAAACAGAATCATGGCAGATGCAACAAATGTTGTCCATGTAAACAACGGCATCCTCATATACGTCATACCAGGTGCCCGCATATTAATGATGGTAACGAGAAAGTTAATCCCACCTATTAAGGTACCTAAACCAGCAATCTGCAATCCTAGTACATAAAAATCAATTCCGTGTCCCTTTGAGTGTAAGGCAAGTGAGGCATAAGATGTCCAACCTGCATCAGGGGCACCACCTAAAAACCAAGAAAGGTTAAGGAAAATTCCTCCGAAAAAGAATAACCAAAATCCTAAGGCATTTACAAATGGAAAAGCAACGTCACGTGCACCAATTTGTAAAGGCATAACCGCATTCATAAATGCAAACAAAAGCGGCATAGCGGCTAAGAAAATCATTGTTGTTCCATGCATGGTGATTATTTCATTAAATGCACCTGCACTAACAAAGTCATTATTTGGTACTGCAAGCTGGATACGGATAAATACTGCTTCAAGTCCGCCCACTAAGAAGAAAAATCCGCCTGCGATCAGATAGAGGATAGCAATTTTTTTATGGTCGACTGTTGTTAAAAAGTCCCATAATGTTCCGCCAAATCCCTTTTTTTGAGCAATGGTACTCACAATTTTACCTCCCTTTCAACCGATTCCCCTTATTCCTGAACCTTTAAGCCCATTAGATATTCTGCTAACGCATCAAGTTGATCATCTGTCAGATCTTGATATTTACCAGTCATCTGGTTACCTGGCTTATATGTTTCAGGATTTTTGATCCAATTTTTTAAATCTTCCTTTTTATGATCTAAAATACCTGCAACACGGGATCTGTCACCAAAATTGGTTAAGTTTGGTGCAAGACGTGCTGTTTCTGGCATTTTATTTGCAGGCGTGACAGCATGACAGCCAATACAGCTTTGATTAAAGATATCCTGTCCTTCTGCAGCTAAATCTGTTTTTGCTTTTTGCGGTTCTTTTACATCCTGCATCGCAGATACCCATGAATCAAATTTATCACGGCTCATTGCCTTTACTTTAAAGTCCATTAAAGCATGTGATGGACCACAAAGCTCTGCACATTTTCCGTAAAAGAGATTTCCAGCTTCATTTGCACGTTTATCATCAAATTCTAACCAGAATTTATTAATATTGTCAGTATTCATATCTAATTTTCCGCCAACAGCTGGAATCCAAAATGAGTGCTTAACATCCAAAGACTTTAGGTTGAAATAAACCTTTTCATCCGTTGGTACGACTAATTCCTGACTCGTCACAATCTTCTGACCAGGATATTCAAAATCCCACCAATATAAATGTGACCTTACATTAATAACTAACGCTTTTGTATCTTTTTTATCCATTTCTTTCACATCAGCAAGTTTGAATGTTGCAGAAACAGTTGGTACAGCCAAAATTAGAAGCAATAGGATAGGAATTGCCGTCCATAATATTTCTAATGTATGACTTCCTTCAACTTGCTTAGGAATTTTATCATCTTTTCTTCTAAAACGAACCATTATAATAACAAAAATAAGCATTACTACAATGATTACTCCCACCATGACATAGGTGCTTAACTTCATTAAACCATATTGCATGTCAGCAACTTCACCGGCTGGTCGGAGTGCGGAAACATATCTTTCACCGCTACATCCGGAAAGTATAAGCGCTAAGATCGCAAACAACGAAGTCAAGCGCCATTTCGCAAGCCTTTTCATAGCTTAATCAAACCCCTCTTTCACTAATGAATTCTAAAAATTGTGTTTGGTCGAAGAAGTATGTAAGACGATTCTTTCCTTTTATACGACGGAAAGAATCGTAGACAAAACTAAATTAGCGTAACTATAACCATCGCTACAAAAATAATAGTTAAATATTGCAAAGAATAAACAAACATTAGCTTTGCCCACTTAATATCATCTTTGACCCTATATCCATAAATCCCTAATGCCAGCCAACCAATATTTAAAGCGGTCGCAAGAATTAGAAATGGGATTCCTAATTTGGTAAGAAAAAACGGTATGGGTAAGAGCAAAGCTACCCATATGACAATATGAATTTTGGTTGTTTTGAAGCCCTTCACAACCGGGAGCATCGGAACACCCGCTGCTTTGTATTCTTTCACTCTCCTCATTGCAAGTGCATAAAAATGAGGAGGTTGCCAAACAAACATAAGAACAAACAATGCCCAGGCCATGATGTCAAGATTTGCATCAACTGCTGCCCATCCGATTAACGGCGGCACCGCACCTGAAATACTCCCAATGATTGTATTCGAAACTAATTGTCGCTTGGACCACAGTGTATAGAGGAAAACATAGCTAAAAACTCCAAGCAGTCCAATTACTGTTGCAGTCATGGTTGTAAAGAATAAACACAGTGTTCCCAGTCCTATCAGTAAAATACCTAATCCAAGAACTTTTCCGGGTACTATTTTTCCCGTAACAGTAGGTCTTGTTTTCGTTCTTTCCATCAAATGATCAATATCACGATCAACATAATTATTGACTGCACAAGAGCCTGCAATAATTAGGGAAGATCCTGCCACAGTAAAAAATACAATATCTAAATTACTTAGAAAGCTTTGACCTGAAAAATGTAGTGCAAGCCAAAGACCTGTAAATGTGGTAATCAAATTAGAATTCACAATTCCAATCTTGATAAGGGCCATGAAGTCTTTCCAAGCTGAAGTCTTTTCCAATGATGTATGTAGGCTTGCAGCGCCATTTTCTATGGCAGCGTCTCCATAAGCCTTTGTGTTGGACATATATTTCTCCTCCTAATCCTTACTACCAAATATTAACCAATCGAGGGGATATAAATACAAAAATTATTTTTAAAAGTCTCCACTATTAATTTTGTCCGATAATATTATGTAAAAATCAATTTTTAAAAAATGTAGTGATTTTTAAAACACTTTCTCTGTATATTAAATCACACTTTCCGGTATTTTTGTGAACTTTTTTTGAATAATTTTTGACTAAATTGTGACAGAATTAAATATTTGTTGAAAACTAGCACAGTTACCAATCATAACTCTTTTCTTTCGTATCCATTCATATTATATTCATGAAAAGCCTAGAGTAATTAACCCAAATATATATTAATTTATATTACTTTTAAAAAATAATAATTCTAAATAAAATACCTATATATATATTTCTAACAGACTCAAACTGAAGTTTCAACTGTTTTCACTATAATAATAGTGAAAAATATTTATTATTCATCAGGCGCCTATATTAATTAAAAGTAATCTAAAAATCTATGCGTAAATCCTGTTCTTTTTCTTTTTTTTCGTTATGATAGGTAAGGACTTTTACATCTAGTTATTTTTCACTCATTATACTGTCAAAATTATCCATTGACAAATTATTGAACTTTTTAAGAGGTGAATTTTTTGCGACGTTCTTTGAAGTGGTTGGCTGTTGCAACTACAATCGGAATGATATTTATTTTAATTGGCGGGGCATTAGTAACAAAGACTGGTTCTGGAATGGGCTGCGGAAGATCGTGGCCATTGTGCCACGGGAAATTTCTTCCTTTGGAAATAACCCCTGAATTAATGATTGAACTTGCCCATCGGCTTGTCTCCGGTGTGGGTGGTATTATGGTTCTCGTTCTTTCAGTTTGGTCGTGGAAGGCAATCGGTCACATTAGGGAAACGAAATTTCTTTCCATACTTTCCTTTTTCTTTTTACTATTACAGGCATTGATTGGAGCAGCTGCCGTCAAATGGGGCCAATCAGGTTTTGTTCTTGCCTTACATTTTGGTATTTCTCTCGTTTCTTTTGCGGCTGTCCTTTTATTGACACTACTGATTTTTGAAATTGATAAAAAATTTGATGCAGATAAGGTCATCATTGACAAAAGGATGGGCTTCCATATTCTTGGTGTATCCATCTATAGCTACCTTGTCATTTATACAGGCGCACTAGTCCGACACATGAAAGCAAGTCTCATTTGCCGAGATTGGCCTCTATGTTTAAACGATGCTCCTTCATTACCGTCCAATATTTTTGAATGGGTGCAAATGGGACACCGGGCTGCTGCAGGCCTAATCTTTATCTGGATTACCTATATTTTTTATTTAACTATTCGCCATTACAAAGAACAAAAGGTACTTTATTATGGATGGATGATCTCTTTTATCCTTGTATCATTACAAGTGATAGCAGGTGCATTCATCATCTTTAGCAGATTAAACTTATATATTGCGCTGCTCCACGCCTTCTTTATTACCTGCTTATTTGGGGTATTAAGTTATTTTTTATTGTTATATTCTCGTTCAAAAAGAAATCATCAATAAAGAAACTGCCGGTGAAAATTCTCCCGGCAGCTTTTTTTATGCTTTAGTTAATTCAAGTAATAGGTCTCCTGTCAGAATTGCGTCTCCGCTTTTCACATAAATATCCTTAACAATACCGGAAAAAGGAGCTTGAACAGTCGTTTCCATTTTCATCGCCTCTGTAATCATTAAATGATCACCACGTTCCACCTTCTCCCCTTTTTCGACGACAACTTTTATGACTGTTCCTGGCATAGAAGCAGACAGATGTTCATCGTTTTTCGGATCTGCTTTTAATCTAGAAATCACAGAGGATTTAATACTTTCGTCCTTAATCACAACTTCCCGCGGCTGCCCATTTAAATCAAAATAGACCACTCTTGTGCCATCAGCCTGAGGCTGACCAATTGAAACAAGTTTCACAATTAATGTTTTACCTGTTTCAATTTCTATTTCGATTTCTTCACCCAACCTCATCCCGTAAAGGAAGGTCGGGGTATCAAGCATAGAAATTTTCCCATAAAGTTCTACCGTTTTCATAAATTCCATAAATACTTTTGGATATAAGGCATAAGAAACAATTTCATGGGCTGTTACTGTTCTGCCAAGCTCTGCGAAAAGATCCTCCTGAAGTTTGGTGAAATCTACCTGCTCTAGAAGCTCACCAGGTCTCGCCACTAAAGGCTTCTTTCCTTTTAATATGACCTTTTGAAGCTCGCTAGGAAATCCTCCATATGGCTGTCCCAGGTATCCCTCAAATAATTCCACAACTGAGTCTGGAAAATCGAGCGAATGTCCCTTTAATAGTACGTCATCTTCTGTTAACTCATTTTGAACCATGAATAATGCCATATCCCCGACAACCTTTGATGAAGGTGTCACTTTGACAAGATCACCGAACAGGTTATTCACCCGGGCATACATGTCTTTAACTTCTTCCCACTGCTCACCAAGGCCAACTGCCTTTGCTTGTTGTTGAAGATTACTATACTGTCCCCCAGGCATTTCATGCTGATAAATTTCTGTATGAGGTGACATCATCCCACTCTCAAAGTCCTGATAATATTTGCGGACATCCTCCCAATAATACGATAGTTTCTCGAGTGCCTCGATATTTACCTTTGGCTTTCGTTCAGTTCCTTCTAAAGCATAATATAATGAATTAGCACTAGGCTGTGATGTTAACCCTGCCATAGTACTTAATGCCGTATCAACAATGTCAACCCCACCTTCGATGGCACGGGCATAAGTAAAGATTCCATTTCCACTTGTATCATGGGTATGAAGATGGATTGGGATCTCAACTACTTCTTTTAATTCAGTCACTAAACGGTAAGCTGCTTCCGGTTTCAACAGTCCTGCCATGTCCTTAATTCCCAATATATGGGCTCCCTGCTGTTCGAGTTCTTTAGCAAGATTTTTATAATATTCAAGATTATACTTGGCCCTTGATGGGTCTAAAATATCACCCGTATAACAAATAGAGGCCTCTGCTATTTTACCCGTCTGCCGCACTGCATCGATGGCGACTTCCATTCCTTTTACCCAGTTTAAGCTGTCAAAAATCCGGAAAACATCAACTCCGGCAGCAGCGGATTGGTTAACAAACTCACGAATTAGATTATCGGGATAGTTTTTATAGCCTACTGCATTGGCCCCCCGAATGAGCATTTGGAACAGAACATTTGGGATGTTCTCCCTGAGTGTTAACAATCGATCCCATGGATCTTCTTTTAAGAACCGATAGGCAACGTCAAACGTTGCTCCACCCCACATTTCAAACGAAAATAAATCAGGTAATAATTTGGCTGTTGGTTCCGCAATATGCATGATATCTGTTGTCCGCATCCTTGTCGCTAACAATGATTGATGCGCATCGCGAAAGGTGGTATCTGTTAATAAAACCTGTTTTTGGTTTTTAACCCATTGAACAAGTCCGTCCGCTCCATACTTATCTAAAATTTGCTTCGTACCGTCTTGAATGGGTAAATCATATTTTAAAGCTGGAATTCTTGGTTTAGAGAAAACAGGCCTCTTCTTTTTCTCAATACCTGGGAACCCATTTACCGTTACCGTTCCAATATAATTTAGCATCTTCGTCCCTCGGTCTTTACTAACAGGGAATACGAATAGCTCTGGGGTTGTATCAATGAAAGAGGTATCATACTCTCCATTCCGAAATTTCTCATGCTTGACCACATTTTCTAAAAACGGAATATTGGTCTTAATTCCCCTTATTCTAAATTCTTGTAAATTACGAACCATTTTTGATGCAGCTTGTTCAAATGTCAATGCCCATGTTGAAAGTTTAACTAACAATGAATCATAATAAGGTGTTATAACAGATCCTTGAAACCCATTTCCGGCATCGAGGCGAACCCCAAAGCCGCCTCCAGAGCGATAGGCCATGATTTTCCCTGTATCAGGCATAAAATGATTAAGCGGATCCTCAGTGGTAACACGGGACTGGATGGCAAATCCGTTCAATTGGATTTTTTCTTGTTCTGGTATGTTAATGATTGGCCCGTTTAACTCATGGCCCTCCGAAACCAATATTTGTGTTTGGACAATATCAATACCTGTTACCAATTCGGTAACCGTGTGTTCAACTTGAATACGTGGGTTTACTTCAATGAAATAGAAATCATTTCCGGCCACAAGAAACTCAACAGTCCCTGCGTTAAGATAATTGACATTTTTCATCAATTTTACAGCCGCATCACAAATACGTTTCCGTAAGTCATCCGAGATGGATACACTTGGGGCAACTTCAACTACTTTTTGATGGCGTCTTTGAACTGAACAATCGCGGTCAAATAGATGAACAATATTTCCGAAGCTGTCACCAATGATTTGAACCTCAATGTGTTTAGGTTTTTCAATTAATTTTTCAAGATAAACTTCATCATTTCCAAATGCCGCTTTTGCTTCTGATTTTGCCCGATCAAACGCCTCCCGAACTTCTCCATGGTTTTTAACAATTCTCATTCCACGTCCACCCCCGCCAAGCGAGGCCTTAATAATAATTGGGAATCCGTGTGCATCTGCAAACTCTTCTACTTCCATCACATTATCAACAGGCCCTTTACTACCAGGAATAACCGGAATATCGGCAAGCTCTGCCTGTTTTCTTGCTTTTACCTTATCACCAAACATATCCAAGTGCTCAAGCGATGGGCCGATAAAAATAATTCCTTCTTCTTCACACCTTCTTGCAAAATGAATATTTTCAGACATGAATCCATAGCCTGGATGGATGGCATTCACACCGCTTTTTTTAGCGATGGCAATAATTCCATCTATGTCCAAATAGGCATCAATTGGTTTCTTTCCTTCCCCAACTAAATAGGCTTCATCCGCTTTATAGCGATGGTAGGCTCCTGAATCTTCTTTAGAATAAATCGCAACAGTGCGAATATTCAGTTCAGTACAAGCGCGAAAAACCCTTATTGCAATCTCTCCCCGATTGGCAACCAATACTTTATTTATCTGTCTTGTCACGTAAAGCACCTTCTATTCTCTATGTATTTTTAAAAACGCAAGGGATTACTTGTCCCCCGCGTCTTAATTAATGTAATATACCTTTCCATCTTGGGAATTTTTCTTTTTAACCCCATGTTCTTGTTTATCTTTATATTTCTTTTCATATTTAGTAAACATAGAAACATTTACAAGTATCCCAGTTGCAATCCCTAGCATTAACAATGAGGAACCACCGTAGCTTATATATGGGAGCGGGACACCCGTTAACGGAATTAACCCAGACACACCTGCAAGATTAATAAAGGTTTGGATTCCAATCATACTTGAAATCCCAATGGCCAACAGGCTGCCAAAAGGATCCTTACATTGTAAGCCGATATATATTCCACGAAGGACGACGTAGCCTAGGAGTAAAATAACGAAACCAACACCCCATATCCCTAGTTCTTCAGCAATTACTGCCATAATGAAATCGGTATGTGATTCCGGTAAATAGCCAAGCTTCTGGATACTTCTACCTAGACCCAATCCATTTACACCACCAGATCCAATCGCAATGTATGAATTTGCTAGATGAAATCCTTCATCTTTTATATATTTTTCAGAAAAGGGGTTCTCCAATACAGCAAATCGACTTAATTGTTCATCAGAAAAAAACTTTCCCCACGATACTAAAATAATCGGCAGAAGGATGATTAAGGCCAGAATTACTAATTTTGCTATACTTTTAAAATTCATTCCGGAGCACAAAATGATCATACTGGCAATGACCATTATAATAAATGCTGTTCCGAAGTCTGGTTGAAAAATGATCAACGCACAAACGATAAAAAGATAAACTAACGGCGGGAGAACGCCTTTATTAAATTGGTTGATATAGGCCTGTTTTTTCGCATAAACGGCTGCCAAGTAAATGATGACAGCAAGCTTTACAAACTCTGAAGGTTGAAATAAAAATGAACCAATTTGGTACCAGCTTTGTGCATTGTTCTTTACCTGTCCAAACATAAACAAACCTAAGAGCAAGACAATCGAGGCTAAAACGATCAAAACCAGAATCTTGGTAAACTTCATAATTTTATATGGAACAATCGCCATAAAAAGGAAAATTATCGTAAAAGCTAAGAGCCAGACTTTTTGTTTTTGGTAAAAATAATCACTTTGATAGCCATACCTTTGTACGGTTGATGCCATACTTGAACTATAAATCATCACAAGCCCGAATGTACAAAGCAGGATGATGGCAATAATCAGGGTATAATCATATGATTTCAGTATTTTTTTAACCATGTAAGACGTCCTCATTTTCAAAATTGATATATAAACTCTATTATAATAGAAAATGAATGATATGACTTGAGGAAAAGTGGATTTGTTATAATATTTTAATAAAGAAGATTCTGAACCTTAATATGATTAATAAAAAACCCAAACAATTAGGTGAATTGTTTGAGTTTTTAAGTCATTATTTTTTCAAGGATGCATCGTGTAGACCCGATAATTCTTTCTCTAATTGAGCTAGAATCGCTTTACCATCCTTACCATCTATTAAGCCTAATCGAACAGCAAAGTCTATTTCCCTAGATAAACCAAACATTTGTGTATCCAATACCTCTTCATAAAGAGGGCATTGAGGCATCGTGAGATTGTCCATTTGCACTTTGATAAGCTTTAATATTTTTTCAGCATCAGCCTGTAATAAAGCCAAGGCTTTTTCCTGGTGATTCACGATCATTTCAGACGCCACCATTGATCCCCCCGTTTCAGAGCGATTATTCAACTTATCTATAAATTTTACCGTTTACAAGTTTAAATTGCAAGAACAATGAAGGATTTTGCAAAACATATGTTACAACTATGACATTCCCCGCAAAAAAAGATATACTTAAGCTTGTTAGAACCTGAGGGGGATGGATAATGGAAACAATTATGAGTATATCGGGAAATGTGAAATATCCTATTACACTTGATCCAGGGGTCTGGATTTTTGATGACCGTCGGATTGATTTGACTACTTATTTTACAAAGGAAAAGGAAAAATCTGATTCAGTTGAGGCATATACCAAGGCTGTTTCAAAGCATTGGGATCGTGAAATAATGGAAGGGGCCGTCTTTCCGCCGACATTAAAAACAGAGAAGAAATTTTTAAAAGAAAAAGTATTAACAGGTACATTTGGTATACCTTTAAAGCCATTTTTATTAAATGCAGAACCTGCAGGTGATGCAGAGACCCTGATTGTACATACAACAAATGGTGAATATGAGTTTTCTCTAGAAAAAGCCTATGGGTTCATTTTAGGATTTTCAAAAAATGGCCAACCTTTGTCTTCTGACGGCCCAGTACACATCCTTTATCCCGATGGTTCGAATCAGGATAACCCCATAAAAAATGTAATGGGATTTACATTGAAATAGACGGGTGCCTCTTGGCGCCCGTTTATTCTCACAATAAATCTGCTGCAAGCCTCGCAAGCCCAGACCGCTCCCCTTTTAATAATTTTACATGACCGGAAATGTTTTGATCTTTAAATTTTTCAACGACGTAGGTTAATCCATTGTTATAGGCATCAAGATATGGATGATCAATCTGTTCCGGGTCACCCATTAAGACAATCTTACTGCCCTCACCTACCCTGGTTAAGATGGTTTTTACTTCATGCTTTGTTAAGTTTTGTGCTTCATCAATAATAATAAATTGCTTCGGTAAGCTTCTGCCCCGAATATATGTTAAAGCTTCCACTTCGATTGATCCCATCCCAGCTAAGATGGCATCAAGTTCGCCAGGCTTTTTTGTATTAAAGAGAAATTCCAAATTATCATAAATGGGCTGCATCCACGGTCTAAGCTTTTCTTGTTTTTCCCCCGGCAGAAATCCTAAATCTTTCCCTACAGGTACAATGGGTCTAGCCACTAATAGCTTTTTATACTCCCTAAAATCCTCCGTGTGCATTAAACCTGCAGCGAGAGCAAGCAATGTCTTTCCAGTCCCTGCTTTACCGGTTAGGGTAACAAGTGGAATATCTTTTCGTAATAACAATTCTATCGCCATTGTCTGTTGGACATTTCTTGAATGAATGCCCCAGACATGCTCTTGATTTAGCGTTAATTTCCTTACTTTCTGACTAGTTTTATCCACCATCCCTATTGCTGATGCGGAACCGCCAAGAATATCCTTCATTAATAGGAATTGATTGGGGTAAAATGGGTGGTTTGCAACCTCTGACAGTGATAACTCACCCTTTTCATAAAAACGGCCTAATAATTCAATTGGAAGAAGTAACTCAAAAAATCCTGTATAAATATGTTCAATTTCTACCACACGGTCGTTTAAAAAATCTTCTGCGGTCAATCCAATTGCATCTGCTTTAACCCTAACTAACGCATCCTTACTAACAATAATAACCGGCTTACCATCTTCTTTTGCTTGCTCTTCTAAAAATAAATTTTTTGCCACCGCTAGAATCCGATTATCATTTGTCTTTTCTACAAAAATATCCTGAAGTTCATGAAAGGAACGATGGTTTAATTCGATTCTAATCGTTCCACCCCTATCGAGAGGAATTTTTTCATGCAGCTTCCCTGAGGCCCTAAGGCCATCAATTAGTCTTGATACATGTCTCGCATTTCTTCCCACCTCATCCATGTATCTTTTCTTTGAGTCCACCTCTTCAAGAACGACTGCGGGAATAACAACTTCATTATCTTCAAAGGAAAAAATGGAATACGGGTCTTGTAATAAAACGTTTGTATCTAACACGTATATTTTACTCAAAGCGACGCCTCCTGCTTCACTTGGTGTCAAGCTTGTAAATTCAGTTCAATAACCCTTTGCTAGATTGGACTTTGGTAAAATATATGTTTATTGGAATAAAGATAGAAGACGTTTCACACAATAATTGTTAATGAGACCATATGATCAATCTTCATGGAGGAGGTTTTAAAATGAAAAAACTATTGTTAACCATCCCAATATGTTTACTCTTAGCTGGTTGTACTACCGATAAACATAAAGAGATTGCCAAAAGTGAAAATAACTCCTTAGTAAATGTAAAAAATAGTTATATTGAAAGTGTGGACACGAAATCAGGACAGGAAATTTCAAAACGGTTAGTAACGCTCGCAACAAGTATACCAAATGTAAATGATGCGACTGCCGTAGTTTTAGGGAAATATGCCATTGTTGGGATTGATGTCAATGCAAAAATCGACCGATCACAGGTTGGCTCCATTAAATATTCAGTTGCGGAGAGCCTGCGAAAAGATCCATATGGTGCCAATGCTGTTGTTGTCGCCGATGCGGATACAACCGAACGCTTAAAGGAAATTCAGGCGGATATAAAAAAAGGCAGACCTATACGAGGTATTATGGAGGAGCTAGCCGATGTGGCAGGGCGATTAATGCCGGAAATACCTGGTGATTTAATTACACCTAGTCCCAAAAATGCAACAGAGAAGCCTAATAAAAAACTGCCGGAAAATGAACAAGAAAAACTTAACAAGGAACAAAAAGATCAATCCAATCATCATAAATAAGAAAAGCGAAAGCGCCATTTTATCAAAAAAAGCTTAGTTTTCACTAAGCTTTTTTCATTGCTTCCATTACTTGTCGGTCCAATTTTTCCGCAGCATTTTTATCATAGGTTTTATCATACTGTACTTCAGTGACAATTTTGGATCCGTAAAACATGACATCCCTTACTTCTTGTATAGTCACTTTTACTAATGCGAGCTTTAATGGAACATCCTGTAATCTTTCTTCTTTTAGCTGTGCATCCCCTTGAATCGAATATGTAGATTCATTTGCAATTAAATTAATAACTACCTTGTTATTTTTATGAATGTTTTCTAAAATCCGTGAACGATTATCAACCGCAAAATAGATGGTGCTTTCATCTATTGCCATCACCCAAGAAATTGCACTAACATTTGGTCCGCCTGTCTCATAATCAACTGTTGCCAATGTAACAAAACGTTCTTTCTGCATTTCATCATATAATGGCTTGATTAGCTTTGGCTCTACTTGATTTGCCATTTTTACAACCCCTTTATTTTTCCTTACCTGTTTGAAAACAGATATTCTCATATTACTACTATCCCTTTTTTTCATCAACTCTAACCCAATTGATTACATGTTGTGTTCACACATGTTATACTATAATACAAACATTCAGATTTAAGGAAAGAATTGATGAGGTGGCTTCATGAGAGTAAAGTGTGTCATTTGCGATAAAATTGAAGCGATCGAGGATGAATCATTAATAGCGAAACGTCTTCGTAATCGTCCAATCCATACATATATGTGCGATAACTGCAGCACTAGAATAACCGAAAAAACCAATGCCCGAATTGATACTGGTAATTTCCGCTTATATCGGACCAAATTGGAAAAAGATGAATGGTAAAAAGAAAAGCGCAAGCGCCCTGGTCAGCGGCGTATGGCCTGGAGCTCTCCAACTGAGATAAAGGAAACACGATGAGCCGGAGGCGAATCGATGTTGACTTATCGTAGGGCGGAGAGCGAAGGACACTAGCCGCTAGGGCGCTGGAGCTAGACATTTCTCAAAGTCAATAGCTATTGGTTCTTATTTACAAAAAGTGCTGGCCCATTACGAAAACAGGCCAGCACTTTTTTTATTCCACTATTGGGTATTCCTGATACTTTTCAGGTTCTTTGTTAATTTGGTCCAGCATGATTTCAATTAACTCACGCGGGTAGCGTTGTTTTTTAGTTTCTTCACCTTGTTGATAGGAAATATAATACATCACATCATCTTTTGTTGTTTCTATAGATGATACATGATGCTCATTTGTTAACATTTCTTCAAAGAAATCTCGAGTTTCCTTTGCTGCAGAATCATCAGGACGAGCATCGCAGACAATCTTTATCGTTAGCCAATTATATAGTGCATCCTGTAAGGAATTCATTTACTTAAACCCCCGTTATTTTGCTTCCGCATGATTCTTTTCCGATTGGTAACGGCGGATTTTATAAATGATTAATAATACCGCCGCTACACCGAGCCCTTCAGCAATTGGCAATGCGTAAGAAAAGAACAACATGATCAGGCATCCAACGCAAAGGCTGACATAGATGACAATGTTTTTTAACAGAGGCAATTTTTTTGCAAAGCCTAATCTGTAGACAATAATGGTTAAAATGACAATAAATAAATATTGGAGTAACACACCAGTTTCTACATCACTTTGTGATACAGGTGAATTACCTGCAACAAGCTCAATAAAAAATCTTAAACTAGGGGAGAATGATTTTAAATCTTCCACAGCGTGCACCTCATTAATTAACTCATTTCAGCATATTTTTTCTTTTTAGCTGATTTTTCACGTTCATTTTTATCTAAAATTTTCTTACGTAGGCGAATAGATTCTGGTGTTACCTCACAATATTCGTCATCATTTAAATATTCTAGCGATTCTTCTAATGTCATAATACGTGGTTTTTTAATAACTGATGTTTGGTCTTTATTGGCTGAACGAACATTTGTTGCCTGCTTCACTTTTGTGATATTGACTGTAATGTCATTTTCACGAGTGTTTTCACCAACAATCATTCCCTCATATATCTCCGTGCCTGGTTCAACGAATATCGTACCACGATCCTCTACCTGCATAATACCATATGTCGAGGCTTTTCCAGACTCCATTGAGACTAAGACACCTTGATGTCTTCCGCCAACTTGACCTGCAAGCATTGGCTGGTAGCTGTCAAAAGTATGATTAATAATTCCATATCCACGTGTCATGGTTAAGAATTCAGTAGTATACCCAATTAAACCACGTGCAGGGACATTAAAGATTAACCTTACTTGACCAGAACCGTTATTAATCATATCAAGCATTTCACCTTTGCGTGCACCAATTGATTCCATAACAGAACCAGTATGTTCTTCAGGAACGTCAATTTGCACTCTTTCTACAGGCTCACAACGAACGCCATCAATAACTTTAACAATGACCTCAGGTTTTGAAACTTGAAGTTCATAGCCTTCACGGCGCATATTTTCAATCAGAATAGATAAATGAAGTTCACCACGGCCGGAAACAATCCAAGCATCGGGTGAGTCTGTGTTTTCAACCCGTAAACTTACATCTGTGTGCAATTGTGCAAGAAGTCTTTCTTCAATTTTTCGTGAAGTTAAATATTTTCCTTCTCGCCCAGCAAATGGACTATTGTTTACGGCAAAAGTCATTTGCAGTGTCGGTTCGTCGATTCGCAAAATTGGTAATGCTTCTTGGTGCTCAATTGGACAAACGGTTTCACCAACATTAATATCTTCCATACCAGAGACGGCTATTAGGTCACCTGCTTTTGCTTCTTGAACTTCCTGACGTTTTAGGCCAAAGAAACCGAAGATTTTGGTGACACGGAATTGTTTTACACTACCATCTAATTTCATTAAAGCAACTTGTTGACCAACTTGCATCGTGCCACGGAAAACACGCCCAATGCCGATTCTGCCGACATAATCGTTATAATCTAGAAGAGCTACTTGGAATTGTAATGGCTCTTCACGATTATCAACTGGTGCCGGAATATATTCAACGATGGCATCATACAATGACTGCATGTTTTCATCCTGTTGTTCAGGATTGACGCTTGCTGTACCATTTATGGCTGATGCATAAATAACAGGGAATTCAAGCTGATCCTCCGACGCATCAAGTTCAATAAATAAGTCGATTACTTCATCAATTACTTCTGCTGGACGAGCAAAGTCACGGTCAATTTTATTTACAACGACAATCGGTGTGATTTTCTGCTCCAATGCCTTTTTAAGAACAAAACGAGTTTGCGGCATACATCCTTCATAAGCATCCACGACAAGTAATACTCCGTCAACCATTTTCATAATCCGCTCAACCTCGCCGCCAAAATCAGCGTGTCCCGGAGTATCTAAAATATTGATACGGGTATCTTTATATTGTACCGCTGTATTTTTAGCAAGGATGGTAATTCCGCGCTCTCTTTCTAGATCATTAGAGTCCATTGCCCGTTCTTCCACATGCTCATTTGAACGAAACGTTCCAGACTGTTTTAATAATTGATCCACCAACGTTGTTTTCCCATGGTCAACGTGTGCAATGATCGCAATATTACGAATATCATTTCTTATTTTCAAAAATTTCCACTCCTGCCTATATTCATAAAAATAAAATCTATTTATAGTTTTTCATTTACAACTAAAACATTATACCATAAATAAAGTGGAAACCCTAAAGCATTTTATGTAGAATAAAAAATATATCTAAAAAATATGATTGTTACCGTTTACTATTGAAGGGATCTGAAAAAATGAAAAGTGTAAAATGGCCTTTACTTATGTATGCAATACTTGCTGCAGCTAGTATCATGGGAATCGGTATTGCTATTAGTGAAAAAAGTTTACTGGGAGCAATTGGCTGTATTTTAGCAGTAATTGTCATCATGGGACTAGGATTTAAAACAAAAAGAAAAATGCGTGAAAGTGGAGAATTATGAGAAAAGTGGAAGCGCCCTGGGGTGCTGGAGCTGGACAATTCTCAAAGTTAAAAGTTATACTCTCTTATCTCTTAAAAAAGAAGCCAAGTGGCTTCTTTTTTTTACGATTGACCTACCCTTAAATAATCCTTTAAGATTTCTTGATGTAAACCGGGATTTGCCGTGAAAAGTGAATCTTGGGAAAGAAAATTATGTTTTTCCCCCTTTAAATTAGTTACTACTCCACCTAATTCTTCTACAATAACTGCCCCTGCAGCAATGTCCCATGGCGATAATCGCATCGAAAGATAGGCATCCACCCTCCCTGTTGCAACAAACACCAATTCAAGTGCCGCTGTCCCGTAGGATCTGGTCCCTCTGGCATTTCTAACTAATGGAATCAACAAATTATGATCGATACGATGATTCTCCATTACCCATGTGGCATTAAGGGCGATGATGGATTCCTTCACTTTTGATTCCTTAAGTACTGGTAGTTGTTTTCCATTTAAAAAAGCACCCTTGCCCCGAATTGCATGATACAATTCATCATGGACCACATCATAAACGAGGCCAATTTGGCCAATTCCATTTTCATAAATCCCTATGGATATCGCAAAGTTCCTTTGTTGATGGATAAAATTCATCGTTCCATCAATGGGATCAATTAACCAGACAATTCCATCAAGGCTGTTCAGTTCATCACCAAATCCTTCTTCCCCCATAATTCTATGCTCCGGATACATCCCCCTAATTTTATTTATAAAAAATTGTTCTATTTCCTTATCCATATTTGTCACAAGATCGTTGGCGTTTGACTTTGTTTCAATACTTAATGTCTTCTCAAAGGATAAACGTATCCTGTTTCCTGCTTCCTTTACCCATTCTTTTGCATAAGTATCAATTTCTTCCCAATTCATAATACCCCTCCATTTCCCGATTTCTATTGTATGTAGTATCAAGCATGCTCTATTATTTGATGTACCTTTAGCTTAATCAAATTGATGAAACACATCAACTTATAGCTCCCTATACGTTCAAAATATCACATATCTGCACAATAATAAACGAACTCCTCGCAATCATTTTTGGAGTCCGTTTTAGATAAGCAAATAATTTATTCTTTTTGGGTTCATTCTAATTTATTACTCCTTTGATTAAAATATCCCCAATCAATCAAAGAGCTTTAAATCGTAATAATTCCTGGCGGATTTTTTCTAACTTTTGTTTACATTCTTTCATTTTTCTCTCATTCTTTTCCTCAATTGCTTCAAATAATACCGCCAATTCATAATCCATTTCTAATCTCAATACCGCAGTTCTTTCTTTTTCGCCCGCTTTTTTTAATGAAGTATTCATTAATTGTTTCACCTTTCTCCTCCCCTTCCTCCGTTTTGATTGACTTTTCTGATTATTTTTTTACTGTATCATATGAGGATTCTTGAAGGGTTGCAACAAATATGTGCTTTAACCTATATAAGCACCAAACTTCTTGTAATTTCGGCAATGTGCTACAATTAATGGCGAATTGCGTGTTGGAGGGATTACAGATGGAATTCAATGGATTTACAAATGAAGATTTTGATGTGTTCTTACTAGATGGTTTAGAAGCAAGAATGGACGCACTTAAAAGGACAATCCGTCCTAAATTAGAGCTTCTAGGGGCGCACTTTGCGCCATCTTTGTCTCATTTAACAGGAGATGAAATGTTTGTCCATGTGGCAAAGCATGCAAGACGGACAATCAATCCGCCAAAAGATACATGGGTGGCCTTTGCCAATAATCCTCGCGGCTATAAAATGCTGCCCCATTTCCAAATAGGCTTGTGGCATACCCATTTATTCATTTGGTTTGCCGTCATTTATGAAGCACCTCAAAAAGAGGACATGGGAGCAAGATTTACAAAAAAGGCCAATAAAATATTTAAGGAAATACCAAAAGACTACGTCTGGTCGTTAGATCATATGAAGCCTGATACAATTAAACACGGAAATTTGTCAAAAGCTGATTTGCTTTCAAACTTTGCTAGACTGCAAAATGTAAAAAAGGCAGAGTTATTATGCGGTTTTACCATTGAGAGGGATCAAACCATCCAGTTAGGTTCCGAAGGGTTATTGCAGCAAATTGAGGATGTATTTAACAATGTGGCTCCCCTCTATAAAATTGCTCAAAACATGAAATAAGAAAAGCAGAAGCGCCCTGGAGCTGGGCAGTTGGAAAAACTCCCGAAATATTTTTCGGGAGCTTTTCCAGTTATTTCATGTTAATTCTGTCACCTGATGCGGATTCTTTTGCTTTTTTAATTGTTCGATAGGAAGAATATCCACTTATTTCTTCGAATTCGCCGCAAATGGTTTTTTCTTGCGCGATGCTCGGGACAATTTCTTTAAACCTTCTATAAGTCATCATAATCTTGTCTCGTTCAATTCCCTTTTCATATGCCTGTTCAACTGCCTCAAAAAATTTAATGACATCAACAATTTCATCTGTAGACCAATTGTAATCGATCGGATATTGATATTCCATTTTTTCACCTGCTAACTTTTTCACTATAGTGAATCATACCTTTATTTTCCCCATTTTGCACGAATTTGTTCCGCATCACTAATCATTCGGGAAAAAAGATCTGTAACGGCAGGTACATCCTTAATCAGTCCCATCACCTGGCCGGCCCACGCAAAGCCTTCATTTGTTTCTCCATCATATATGTATCGTTTATTAGCGGTTCCACTGATGAAGTCCTTTAACTGATCATATTCACCCTTTGATTGCTCAATTTCAATAATTTTCTCCGTCCAGGTGTTGGCAATGGCCCTTGCCGGCGCTCCCAATGTTCGCTTGATCACCACCGTGTCTGACTCTGTTCCTTCCACTAATGTTTGTTTGTATATTTCGTGTGCATGGACACACTCTTTCGTAGCAATAAACCTCGTTCCCATTTCAATTCCTTCAGCCCCTAAACTTAAGCCTGCCATCAAGCCCCTTCCGTCACCAATCCCGCCAGAGGCGATTACTGGAATAGAAACAGCATCGACCACTTGTGGAATTAACACCATGGTACCAATATCATCTCTGCCAAGGTGGCCGCCTCCTTCTTGCCCCACGACCATAACTGCATCTGCTCCCAACTGTTCTGCCTTCATCGCCTGCCGTCTCGCTGCAACTAGGACAAGTGTTTTTATGGATGTTCCTTTTAACTGTTCAAAAATGGGGGCAGGGTTTCCGCCTGTCATCGAGACAACAGGAACGTTTTCATCAATGGCTACCTGAAGGAAATCAGCAAATGGTCTGCCATGCTGTCCAATAGCAAAATTAACCCCGAAGGGATTATTCGTTAACTCTTTTACTTTTCGAATTTCCTTTTGAAGTTGATCGGGGCTGCTTAATGACATCGCGGTAATTTGACCCAACCCTCCAGCATTTGAAACAGCCGCTGCCAATTCAGAATATGCCAAATAGGCAAGCCCTCCCTGGATAATCGGATAACGAATATTTAAAATCTCGGTCACTTTTGTTTGCCAATTCAAATGGATCCCCCCAAATAATTTGTTAATTTGTTATTTCGCCTTAAAAGGTTAAATTTCCTGTATTAATGGGAAACTAACTTGAAACAAATAAAAACAAAGAAATATTTAAGAAATCTATGCAACCCCTTGGAATAGTGCTATAATTCCTTTTGCTTTATGTTTTATTGACCATAGTAAAGATGAGTATTTTTTCATAAAGAGGTGTAGTAATCATTGTCACAAAATCAAACACCGTTATTCAGCGGTTTAGTAGCCCATGCAAAAAGAAATCCGGTTCAATTCCATATTCCAGGCCATAAAAAAGGTACAGGAATTGATCCAGAATTTCGCCAGTTTATTGGTGATAATGCCCTTTCAATTGACCTTATTAACATTGCCCCCCTTGATGATCTCCATCACCCAAAGGGAATGATTAAACAAGCACAGGATTTAGCTGCTGAAGCCTTTGGCGCAGACCATACATTCTTTTCTGTCCAGGGTACAAGCGGGGCAATTATGACCATGGTAATGGCTGTTTGCGGACCTGGGGATAAAATCATCGTTCCTAGAAATGTCCATAAATCCGTTATGTCAGCGATAGTTTTTTCCGGTGCCATTCCTGTATTTATTCATCCTGAAATTGATATAGAATTAGGAATTTCCCATGGAATTACGACAGATGCTGTAGAAAAGGCACTCGAGCAACACCCAGATGCAAAAGGAGTATTAGTCATTAATCCTACCTACTTTGGTATCTCGGCAGATTTGAAGAAGATTGTAGAAATCGCCCACTCCTACCAAGTACCTGTTCTAGTTGACGAGGCACATGGTGTCCATATCCATTTCCATGATGAGCTCCCACTTTCAGCCATGCAGGCTGGTGCTGACATGGCCGCAACTAGTGTCCATAAGCTAGGAGGCTCCATGACGCAAAGCTCCATTCTAAATGTAAAAGAAGGATTGGTATCTGTTAAACATGTTCAATCGATTTTAAGCATGTTGACAACAACGTCTACATCCTATTTATTATTAGCCTCACTGGATGTTGCACGCAAGCAGTTAGCAACAAAGGGAAAAGATTTGATCAGCAGAACGATACAATTAGCACAGTCGATTCGCCAACGAATCAATGAAATCGATCATATTCATTGTATTGGTGAAGAAATCTTAGGATCCAAAGCTACTTTTGATTATGATCCAACAAAACTTATTATTTCGGTAAAAGAGCTTGGTTTAACTGGCTATGAGGTTGAAAATTGGCTTAGAGAAAAACACAATATTGAAGTTGAATTATCAGACCTTTATAACATCCTTTGTATTATCGCACTCGGTGATACAGAGAATGAAGCAGCCCTATTAATTAATGCTTTAAAGGAACTTGCAGCTGAATGTGCTTATCGTCCAGAAAAAATTGAACCTGTAGAGGTTCTACTGCCTGAAATTCCAATTCTTGCATTAACACCCCGTGATGCTTTTTATGCTGAAACGGAAGTCATTCCTTTTGCTGAGTCAGAGGGCAGAATCATTGCTGAATTTGTTATGGTTTACCCACCAGGGATTCCAATTTTTATTCCCGGAGAAATCATTACAAAAGAAAACCTTCATTACATTCATGAAAATCTTGAAGCAGGATTGCCTGTTCAAGGACCTGAAGACGATGAAATTAAATTTATCCATGTGATAAAAGAGTACAAAGCAATTAAATAAAAATACAGGATTCCGAAAAGGAATCCTGTTTTCATTTTTTATAAGAATGGTTAATGAAATTATTTTTCTTCAGCAGTATGATGGTCCTCGCAACAGTTACACTTCGAATAAAGTACTGTTACTTTTTCATCTTCAAAATGATCAATAGTAGAGTTACATGTTTGGCATACAAGAGTACCCATCTGTTCAATCCCCTTTTCTTAATTGAATGATCATGAATTTTGAAAGCGTTTAAATATCCTTAATTCAATAATAATATATCACATTTAAAATTTCAAGCCTAAATTGTATGTCACATTAAATAAATTTCATTAAAAAAAGGCCCCTATTTGGGCCATTTTCAAAATACTTCAATCATATTGGGTAACAAAAGGAATAGTTGGAAGTGTAGTGCTAAAAAAATCAGCTAAATCTGCTGCCTGTTGTTTATCTGGGATACGGAATACAGTTTGAAGGTAATCAATATCTTCAATGTCTTTAGGATCGAGGAGAGTTGAACGGCCGGTTTGCATGCAGACAACAAGTGGTTTTCCAAAAAACAAATTTGTATAAATAATACCGAAATCATATCGAGTATCTTCTGTGGTAAAACCAATGAACCTCACCTTTGCATTTTCATGCTCATCATAGAGTTTATCAAATAATTCCATTGGACCCCTACCTTTCATTAAATATTTAGAATATTATTATAATTTACTTTCTAAAAAATAACAAGAAAACACAGGTTTTATTTCGGTAAATGTTGTCAGTACTTTTTAATCAATGCTAGAATAGAATTGCATAATCAATAGACATTAGGGGGGGAATGATGATGGCTGAAAACGCATTTATTAAGCTAGTGCCCTCATCTGCAAAACAAACAGTAACAATTGAAGAGGTAATGGACTTATTTCATTACTATAAAAATATTACTACTAAAACGGGTGACCAATTGAATTGGCAGTACGGTGATTCCGCCTTTCCGTATGAAATTAAAGAAACAGAAGAAGGCAAAGGAAAGTGGTTTTATTTAAAATCAAATCATGAGCGCTATTATGCTATCTTAATTGGTATTGACAAAGAATCGGTTCGTAGTGAGGATGGACAGGAAAGCGAGCAGGTGAACATTCAAATTACACTCCCAGAACAATCTACACATGGAGACAAAGGAAAGGCAAACGAATTTGCCAAATTCCTTGCTAAAAAGCTGCAAGGTGAATTGCATCTTTTTAACGAAAGAATCATGTATTACTATCCAAGAAAGTAAAGGCTCCTGTACGGAGCTTTTTTAATGTAAAAACTGGAACAATGTATAATGGATGGAAGTATAAATGACTAAACTCAGTACGGTTATAAAGAGCCCTTTTCGCTTTGATTTTGTTACTTGGTTTCCTAATAAAAAGGCCAGATAAAAAAATACAAAAAACATCATTATCTTGTAAATGAGCTGATCATGCTTTGAGATAAATTCTATCAGTGTATACCCACTCCAAATAATAAACTGGAGCAATAATACCACATAGTTTCTCATATTTATCACCACTCATAATCTATTGATCTTAAGAATGAGCAAAGACATCTAGTGTTATAAGTATATGTTCTGGAAGGATGGGATATATTTCATTTTTAATGGACTTTCACATTTTTGGAAATGACCCTTCAATCCTTAATTACTAAACTAATTCGCCACATAAAAATAAAGTCCTTTCATCTTTTCGATGAAAGGACTTTATTTTTTCATTATTTAATAATATGGATTGGAGTTCCAAGAGCAACTTCTGCTGCTTCCATTGTAATCTCACCAAGTGTTGGATGTGCATGGATTGTCATCGCTAAATCTTCAGCAGTCATGCCAGCTTCAATCGCTAAACCTAACTCGGCAATCATGTCTGATGCACTTGCTCCAGCAATCTGGGCGCCAATCACAAGACCGTCTTCTTTACGTGTAATCAATTTTAAGAAACCATCACCGCTATCAAGTGAAAGGGCACGTCCATTTGCTGCAAATGGGAATTTAGCAGCATTTACTTCAATACCTTCTTCTTTAGCTTGTGCTTCTGTATACCCAACCGATGCTAACTCAGGTTCTGAGAAGACAACAGCCGGAATTCCTAAGTAATCAATTTCAGAAGGATGACCAGAAATTGCTTCGGCAGCAATCTTAGCTTCATATGATGCTTTATGTGCTAATTGTGGTCCTTGAACAACATCACCAATCGCATAAATATTGCTTACATTCGTGCGACATTGTTTGTCGATTTCAATTAGTCCACGATCGCTTAGTTTTACACCTGCTTGTTCTAAGCCCATTTCATCAGTGTTTGGACGGCGGCCAACCATGACGAATACATAATCAGCTTCGATTTTCTTTTCTTCGCCTTTTGTTTCGAAAGTGACAACCACACCGTTTTCTGTCTCTTCAACGCCTTTAGCCAGTGCTTTTGTATAGAATTCCGCACCCTTTTTCTTCATGCTGCGTTTAACAAGTGCGGCCATTTGTTTATCAAAAACACCAAGACCTAAAATTTCATCAGCGCCTTCAAGGATAGTCACTTGACTGCCAAAGTTTGCGTAGGCACCGCCAAGCTCAATTCCGATTACACCGCCGCCAATGACAACGATTTTTTCAGGGACCTCATTAAGGTTAAGTGCTCCGGTAGAATTTAGAACACGTTTTGTATACTTAAAAGTAGGAAGCTCAATCGGACGGGAACCTGTCGCGATAATCGCGTTTTTAAACGTATACGTTTGAGCTGAATTTTCATCCATTACACGAAGTGTATTAGCATCAACAAAGTATGCTTCACCATTGACAATATTGACTTTATTTCCTTTTAATAATCCTGACACACCGCCTGTTAATTTTTTAACGATTCCGGCTTTAAATTCCTGAACCTTGGAAAAATCAACTTTTACGTTTTCAGCAGTAATTCCGAAAGACTCAGAATGTAGCGCTGTTTCGTACCGATGGCCTGCCGCTATTAATGCTTTTGATGGAATACAACCGACATTTAAACAAACGCCGCCTACATATTCCTTTTCAACAATCGTTACTTTTTGTCCCAGCTGGGCGGCACGAATGGCTGCCACGTACCCCCCAGGGCCTGCACCGATGACTATAGTATCTGTTTCAATTGGGAAATCTCCAACGACCATTAGATTACGCCTCCATTAACAATAGTTCAGGATCGTTCAATAAACGTTTAATATGATTTAATGCATTTTGAGCTGTTGCGCCGTCAATCATCCGGTGATCAAAACTCAATGAAAGTGCCAAAACAGGGGCAGCAACAATTTCACCATTTTTCACAATTGGTTTTTCTGCAATACGTCCAACACCTAAAATGGCTACCTCAGGGTGGTTTATAACAGGTGTAAACCATTGTCCGCCTGCAGAACCAATGTTCGAAATCGTGCATGATGCACCTTTCATTTCATGTGGAGCAAGTTTACCGTCACGTGCTTTACCAGCTAATTCATTAATTTCATTTGAAATAGTAAAAACTGATTTACGGTCTGCATCCTTCACAACTGGTACTAACAAGCCTTTATCTGTATCCGCTGCAATCCCAATATTGTAGTAATGCTTATGAATGATTTCACTTGTTGCATCATCAAGTGATGTGTTTAATGCTGGGAATTCACGTAATGCGCTTGTTAAAGCCTTTACGATGTATGGCAAGAAAGTAAGCTTAATACCTTTCGCAGCAGCAACTTCCTTAAATTTCTTACGATGTGTGACAAGTTTTGCCACATCCACTTCATCCATCAAAGTTACATGTGGTGCCGTGTGTTTAGAATTAACCATTGCCTTAGCAATTGCTTTACGAATACCGCTCATTTTCTCTCTTGTTTCTGGGTATTCACCTTGTGGAATTGGAGCAGCCTTTGGAGCCTCTGTTTTGGCTTCTTCAGGAGCTGGAGCTGTCGTTGTTTCTGAAGCTTGAACAGCTGCACCGCCGTTTAAGAATGCATCAATATCTGTCTTTAGTACACGTCCGTTATCTCCGGAACCGGCAACAAGACGAATTTCAACACCTTTTTCACGCGCATATTTACGAACAGATGGCATCGCAATTACTCGACGATTCGGATCAACCTCTGCTTGTTGCTCTGCTTCTGCTGCCGGAGCTGCAGTCTCTTGTTTTACTTCTTGTGCAGGTGCTGCTTCTTGTTTTGGAGCTTCTTCAGCATGCTCATCGCCTTTAAATTGTAAGTTTTCATACCCTGGTGCATCAAAAGTAACAAGAACCTGACCAACAGTAGCAACAGTTCCTTCTCCAACTAAAACTTCCTGAACTGTACCTTCAACTGGGGAAGGAATTTCTACTACTGCTTTATCATTTTGTATTTCGCATAGGACATCATCCTCTTGGACTTTATCACCTGGCTTTACAAACCATTTGACGATTTCCCCTTCATGAATACCTTCACCGATGTCAGGCATTTTAAATTGAAATGACACTGAGATTCATCTCCTATTTTTACATAAATTTTTGTCAACTTTGCTATGATGAAAGATGGGAAAAGAAAAGCCTTTTCCCGAATATGATTGTCGAACTTTACAGAAGTATCCTGCAAAGATTTAGAAATTTAATACCTTTTTAGCTGTTTCGATTATATCCTTATAGTTAGGAAGCCAAACGGATTCCGCTTGCGGGAACGCAAATACAGTATTTGGTGCCGCAACCCGCAGTACAGGTGCTTCTAAGCTCAAGATGGCACGGTCATTAATTTCTGCTACAACATTTGCTGCAATCCCAGCTTGTTTTTGGGCTTCTTGAACAACAATTGCACGTCCTGTTTTTTCTACAGAGGCAATAATCGTTTCAATATCAATTGGGCTAATTGTTCGTAAATCAATTACTTCCGCAGAGTACCCTTCTTTCTCTAGCTCTTCTGCAGCTTTTAATGATTCGTGAACCATTGCCCCATAAGTAATGATGGATACATCTTTACCTTCTCGTTTCACATCAGCTTTCCCTAATGGGATGGTATATTCCTCTTCAGGTACTTCCTGACGGAATGAACGATATAACTTCATGTGCTCAAGGAAAATAACCGGATCATTATCACGGATAGATGATATTAGAAGACCTTTAGCGTCATATGGTGTTGACGGAATAACGACCTTCACACCTGGTGATTGTGCCATTAGACCTTCTAAACTGTCAGCGTGCATATCGGGTGTATGTACGCCGCCTCCAAAAGGCGAACGGAATGTTACCGGAGCATTAAATTTTCCGCCTGTACGATAGCGAAGTCGGGCAGCCTGGCCAGAAATGGAGTCCATTACTTCAAAGACAAACCCGAAGAATTGAATTTCTGGTACGGGTCGAAATCCTTGTAAACTAAGTCCGACTGCTAAACCACCAATACCTGATTCAGCAAGTGGTGTGTCAAATACACGATCTTCGCCAAATTCGTTTTGCAGTCCTTCTGTCGCACGGAATACACCGCCATTTAAACCTACATCTTCACCGAATACTAACACATTCGGATCATTACGTAATTCCGTACGTAATGCATCTGTAATTGCTTGGATCATTGTCATTTGAGCCATGGCTTACTTCGACTCCTTTTCTTTATAAATTTCAAATTGTTCTTTTAGGTTAAAAGGCATATCTTCATGCATAATGGAGATGAGATCTGTCACCTTTTGTTTAGGAGCAGCATCAGCAATTTTGATTGCCTCTTTAATATCTTCTTTGGCTTGTTCAATTACTTGATTTTCCTTTTCTTCACTCCATAGTCCTTTGTTTTCAAGGAACTTACGGAAACGAACAAGCGGATCTTTCTTCTCCCACTCATTGTCAAGGTCAGCGGTACGATAACGAGTTGGGTCATCGCCAGCCATTGTATGTGGGCCATAACGGTATGTTAAAGTTTCGATAAGTGTTGGACCTTCACCATTAAGCGCACGCACGCGAGCATCATGTGTTGCCGCATAAACAGCCAATGGATCCATACCGTCAACTACAATACCAGGAATTCCAGCTGCAACAGCTTTTTGTGCCAATGTATTGGCCGCTGTTTGTTTTTCACGAGGCGTTGAAATAGCAAAACGGTTGTTTTGAATAATAAAGATCGCAGGAGCTTTAAATGCACCGGCAAAGTTAATTCCTTCATAGAAATCACCTTGTGATGTACCACCGTCACCAGTATAGGTAATAGCAACAGCTTTTGCTCCGCGTTTTTTCATACCAAGTGCAACACCGGCAGTCTGAACATATTGGGCTCCGATAATGATTTGTGGAATCGCAATATTAACTCCTTCAGGAATCTGCCCGCCTTGAAAATGGCCCCTTGACCATAAAAATGCTTGGGATAACGGTAATCCATGCCATACAATTTGCGGAACATCACGATATCCAGGTAAAATAAAGTCTTCTTTTTCAAGGGCAAACTGTGAAGCCAATTGAGAAGCTTCCTGTCCGGCAGTTGGGGCATAGAAACCCAATCTTCCTTGACGGTTTAAAGAAATGGAGCGCTGATCAAGAATTCTTGTATACACCATACGGCGCATTAATTCCTGAAGTTGTTCATCAGTTAGGTTAGGCATTGCAGCTTCGTTAACTACCTCACCTTGTTCATTTAGAATTTGAAGCGTTTGAAATTGATCTTCTACAGTCTCGAGCGCTACTTTCGCATCAAGCTGGGCGTTCTTAAGTTTAGAAGCCATTTTGGTCACCTCTTCCTTTCTATTCAGAGCTTAATTTTTAAAAATAAATCCACTAAGTTAGATTACCCAAAAAACACAGATTAAAAGCGCAATAGCAATTTGATAAAACATGATACGATTACCCCATCATCATTTTATTCTGTATTACTCTTTTATGTAACTACATTGATACAACTTTTCAGCTCACTTATGAGTTTACATCAATAATTTTCACCCGTCAAATACTAAGTATCATTATTTTTCACCATATTCATGATAAAAATATTAAATTCAATTTCGGCAACTGTATCACCATTAACCCAAAAACTGTTGTATAAAATCTCACCAAAATTTTCTTTGTTATAATATAGAAAAAGCATCGGCAGTATTCTGCCAATGCTAATCAATGGAGTGACGATTAGTTATTCGATTTTAATCCTGCCTTTTTATAAAATAATTGTTTCTTATCATTATATTGATCCGTGAGCATATTAAACTTTTCATTAGCTTCAAAAACCTGTTTATACTGTTCATTTAATTTATTTACTTGTGCTTCTAAGTCTTCTAAAGGCAAGTTCTTATTTTTAAACATACCATATAATTCTTTATCATATGTTAAAGCAGAAGAATATTCCTTATATAGCCATTCATGTGCTTGATACCGCTGCATCATGATATCGTATAATTCATTAGCCGTTTTTTTAACTTTCGTATCATCAAAGTCATCCTTAATGCCGGCTGCTTTCTTAAATGCCTGCTCAGATTCTTTCAAGCTTTTTGTTTCTCTTTCCATATGATTTTTTCTTTCATTTGTTAATTGAATGGCCTCGTCTGAAAGCTTGACGATCTGGTCATATTCTTTCATTCCAAGTTCAATAATTTGGTCATATATATTTTTTTCTTTCTTTTCTAACGTAACAAGGGGGTCTTGTTGTTCTTCAAAAACTTTTTCTTTTGTTACTACATCCTCTAAAACATCATACATTTTTTCAGCAGGTGTCTTGTTTCCAACACAACCCGATAAAATCAACAAAGATATAGCTATTAGAGATAGTAAATAACGACCACTTTGTTTAAACAACACTTGAATACCTCCTAACTACTTCCACCTTTACTATATCTATACTTTATTTGTTTGACAATATTCGGGGCAAAAAAATAGCGATGTTTTATCAATCAATTGTTAACATTTTATCTAATGTTTGATAGACTAATGATTGCTAATAACTTTTTTGAACACAGGAGTGAAGGTTCATGTTAACGATGGAGGATATTATTCGAGATGGCCATCCTACCCTTAGAAAGGTAGCTGCGGAAGTCGCCATGCCGCCATCAGAAGAGGATCAACAAATTTTAGCCAGCCTTTTAGAATATGTTATTAATAGCCAAAATGGCGAAATTGCTGCGGAATATAGTTTACGTCCGGGAATTGGTTTAGCTGCTCCGCAAATAAATGTTTCAAAAAGAATGATTGCTGTTCATTTAACTGACGACACAGGGAAGCTTTATAGCTATGCCTTATATAACCCCAAAATCATCAGCCACTCCGTTGAAAAATCGTATTTACAAGCAGGAGAGGGCTGTCTTTCGGTGGATGAACCGATACCGGGGTTCGTTCCTAGACACGCTAGGGTCACAGTTAAAGGGATCACGCTTGCTGGTGAAGAGGTCAAACTTCGCTTAAAAGGACTCGCCGCTATTTGTTTTCAACATGAAATCGATCACTTAAATGGCATCATGTTTTATGACTATATCAATAAAGAAGATCCATTTATGGCAATTGAAAATGCCATTGCTATCGAAAGATAAGGTGAAACACAGGCCTTTATTTGAGGCCCTGTGTTTTTTTTATGATTGTGGGGCATAGTAATTCCATGTTTACCCATGAAAAAATCAGCGAATTCATCATATAATAATAGGAAAAAACATTTATTTTTAAAAATTTTCGATTATCTGCCATTGCTTGCTTTACATTGGACAAGGTTCGTATAAAATAAGAGGTAAGGAGATGATCCACTATGTTAAAGAAGCTAAGGAAAAAGCTTTTAAAACAGTGGAAAGATTTGCTTAGAAAAAAATCCATTGCCTAATTATTTTTAAGGGCCCTTCCAAAACAAGAAGGGCTCCTTCGTTATTGTAAATTGTAAAAATAGCTGATTTTTACCTACTTTTTCATAAAAGTCCATGACCCACCAAAGAAAATAAATGAAAAAGATGAAATTATTATATATAATAGAAAAAGTTATGATTGAGTAAGGAGCGAATTTGTCATGATATATAAAGTATATTATCAAGAAAGCATTAATCAGGTCCCTGTAAGGGAAAACACAAAAACCCTTTTTATTAAAGGAGAATCGGTAAGAGATGTTCGTATTAAGATTGCCGATCGCGGATATAATGTTGAAATTGTACAAGAAGTATCAGGAGCACATTTAGAATATGAGAAACAAAATGAAGACTTTAAAGTATTGGAGATTGGATAATTTATGAAATTTGTTAAAAATGATCAAACGGCTGTTTTTGCCCTCGGTGGTTTAGGCGAAATCGGCAAAAATACGTATGCAGTACAGTTCCAAGATGAAATTATTTTAATTGATGCCGGAATTAAATTCCCTGAGGATGAATTATTAGGTATTGATTATGTTATACCTGATTACACCTATTTAGTAAAAAATGAGGAAAAAATAAAGGGTCTATTCGTCACACACGGACACGAAGACCATATTGGCGGAATCCCCTATTTATTGCGGGAAGTAAATATCCCTATCTACGGTGGCAAACTAGCCTTGGGGCTAATTAAAAATAAATTGGAAGAGCACGGCCTGCTCAGAAATGCGAAATTGATTGAAATCAAAGAGGACGATATCATTAAGTTTCGCAAAACATCCGTTACTTTTTTCCGAACTACGCACAGTATTCCTGATTCCTATGGAATCGTCGTAAAGACACCTCCAGGACAAGTTGTCCATACTGGTGATTTTAAATTTGATTTTACTCCTGTAGGGGAACCTGCCAATTTAACCAAAATGGCGGAGATTGGTAAAGAAGGCGTACTTTGTTTACTTTCAGATAGTACAAATAGTGAAATACCTGATTTTACCATGTCTGAACGCCGGGTTGGTGAAAGCATCCAAGATATTTTTAGAAAAGTGGATGGCCGGATCATATTTGCCACCTTTGCTTCAAATATTCACAGACTGCAACAAGTGGTAGAGGCTGCAGTAGAAAATGGAAGAAAAGTTGCCGTTTTTGGTCGGAGTATGGAAGCCGCAATCAATATTGGCCTTGATTTAGGTTATATTATGGCTCCAAAGGAAACATTTATTGAACCAAATCAAATTAACCGGATTCCTGCTGATAAGGTTACAATTTTATGCACTGGAAGCCAGGGTGAGCCGATGGCAGCCCTTTCTCGTATTGCCAACGGGACACACAGACAAATTCAAATTATTCCCGGAGATACTGTCGTATTTTCATCGTCACCCATCCCAGGAAACACGATCAGTGTTAGCAGAACGATCAACTTGCTTTACCGTGCAGGTGCTGAAGTCATTCATGGAAAATTAAGTAACATCCACACATCTGGACACGGGGGACAAGAAGAACAAAAGTTAATGCTAAGGTTAATTAAACCGAAATTCTTTATGCCGATCCACGGTGAATATAGAATGCAGAAAATGCATGCAAAGCTTGCTGTCGATTGCGGTGTGGAAGAAGAAAATTGCTTTATCATGGACAATGGAGAAGTACTAGCTCTCTCCGACCAAACAGCACAGGTTGCCGGAAAGATTCCATCTGGTTCAGTTTATATTGATGGCAGCGGTGTAGGTGACATCGGAAATATCGTATTAAGGGATCGTAGAATTCTTTCAGAAGAAGGTTTAGTAGTCGTTGTCGTGAGTATTAACATGAAAGATTTTAAAATCGCTTCCGGTCCTGACCTCATTTCTCGTGGATTTGTTTATATGCGTGAATCAGGCGATCTCATCAACGACGCTCAAAATTTGATTACCAAACACCTAAATAAAGTGATGGAAAGAAAGACAAGTCAATGGTCTGAGATTAAAAATGAAATCACGGATACATTAGCGCCTTTCCTCTATGAAAAAACAAAACGAAGACCAATGATTTTACCTATCATCATGGAAGTATAATAAAAAAGGAAATGCCCGATATCTAGGGGGGCATTTCCTTTTTTTATTCTAAAACTTTTCTTTCAAATCTATCGATGTCCGTATCATTTCCAATTACAATTAACACGTCATTTTCATAAAGGGTTTCTTTGGCTTGCGGGGATACAATAATTTCTTCTCCCCGTTTAATGGCGACAATATTTAATCCATATTTCTTACGAATATCCATATCCATTATGGTGCGGCCACTTAACTTCCCGTTTGCCACAATTTCAACGATACTATGTTCATCTGAGAGCTCAAGATAATCAACAACATTACTTGAAGCCATATTATGGGCAATCCTCCTACCCATGTCCCGTTCTGGATGGACCACGTGGTCGGCGCCTATTTTCCGAAGAACCTTTTCATGATAATCATTTTGGGCCTTTGCAGTCACACAGCCGACCCCCAATTCCTTTAGAATAAGGGTTGTGAGAATACTCGCCTGAATATCATCGCCAATCGCAACAATTACATGATCAAAATTGCGAATTCCTAAACTTTTTAAGACGTTTTCATCGGTTGAATCACCAACTACTGCATGGGATGCAATCATGGCAAATTCATTGACACGTTCTTCATTTTCATCGATGCCTAATACTTCCATTCCCTCGTCCGTTAAAGTCCTGCAAATACTTCCTCCGAACCGACCAAGCCCTATTACAGCAAAACTCTTTTTCATATAAACTCCCCCGCAAAAACAATGATCCAATCTGTAGTTAATTGTAGCATTCCTCAGCATAATTTTATAGAGAGAGTTATCAACACTTACTCCTGACTATTTCTATTTTTCCTTTTTTTATAAAATGCAATGAACACAACTCCAATAATGATGAAAATAGCTAATATGGGAATGTTTCCAATAATAAATACAACGAATCCGGATAGGCACGCCAATAATAAATTGATACTTTTCATAAATTGCTGTTTCGTTTTCTCCCAAGTATTTAACTTGTCTTTATCTATATTTGGAATAATGACCTTATTTTCATACATGGTGATGGTTATAGTCGAAAGCGATGTTTGGTTCTCTAAAAACTTCATTCTCCCTTCAATCACCTCGATCTCCTCTTGAACAGCCGCTAAATCCGCTGATATTTTCAGTAGATCCTCCGTTTTGACTGCAGCCTTCATAAAGGCTAACAGCCGCTCCTCAACAGCTTTTTTTGATTTCAGTCTTGATTCTAGGTCGACATATTCCTCTGTAACATCCTGTCCCGTTATGTTCCTGTGCAGCACCTCAGCTGCTTGGCCTTCAGCATCATGTAAAAAATCTTGAAAGTACTTTTGAGGTATTCTTATTTTCAGACTGCCGCTTACCTGGTCTTTATCTCCTTTAGACGCACTGGACTCAGCGATATATCCACCATATTTCTCTGCTTTTTCTTCTAAGCGCTTGACAGTCTGCTCAAAATTCCTTATGCGCAACTGGAGGTCAGCCTGATAGATCACCATCTGGTTTGGTACTTCTAAATTAGCAGTGGGTGGAGTTTGATTTGCCTTCGCATTATCCCCTTTTACAAGCGCAGGTTGCTCACCACCGTCAGACTGGGAGGAATCCATTACTGATTTATTTTCCATACTCATCTTTGCACGATCCTCACTCTTGCTGCTAGAACTGCAGCCGGCAATTCCAACGATAATGGCAAAAATAAAAACCGGAAGTATCTTTACTCCCTTTTTCAATCCCCTAACCCCCTCTTTTTATTATCAAAAAAAAGAATCACTCATTACTAATACGGACGATAAATAGAAAACAAGGTTACAGAAAGGAACATAAAAATAGCTGCTCGTTACCTGATAACGAACAGCTATTTTTATACCCTTATTCAGTTTTTTCCAATTCATCTAATACGCGATTGACACGCTTTTCGAGCATTTTCATGCCGCTCCCGCCTGCTTGGAAGTGGCGGAGCTTTCCTTCACGATCAAAAACATAGTAGGCTGGAACATATTGATTTTCAAAAGCATCTGTTAGTTTATGGTCGCTATCCACAAAAATCGGCTGTGTAATACCGTGTTCTGCAGCAACTTTCTTGATTTCTTCAAGATCTAAATCA